>NZ_AKJQ01000036.1:0-53253 GCF_000282255.1 Pseudomonas sp. GM25
GGAGCGAGCTTTGCGAGTTACTTCGGGTAACCCGCGCGCTTCATCTCGCGTTCGGTGGTTTGCTGGGCAGCGGTCAGCGCCTGGTCGACCGTGGTCTGGCCGATCAGCGCGGCCGAGAACAGCTTGCCGACCTGGGTGCCCACGCCTTGGAATTCAGGAATGGTCACCAGTTGGATGCCGATGTAAGGCACAGGTTTGTGGGTCGGTTTGCTCGGGTCAGCCGCTTTCAGCGATTCCAGCGTGACTTTGGCAAACGGCGCGGCGCTCATGTACGCGTCGCTGTAGGTCGAGGCGCGGGTGCCCGGCGGAACGTTGGCGATGCCATCGGTCTTGGCGACCAGTTCGCCGTATTCCTTGGAAGTGGCCCAGGCGCTGAACTCTTTGGCGGCGTCCTTGGCCTTGGAACTGGTCGGAATCGCCAGCGCCCACGAGTACAGCCACGCCGAACCTTTGTCGGTGACCTGATGCGGCGCGTAGGTGAAGCCGACGTGATCGGCGACCTTGCTTTGGGTCTTGTCGGTGACGAACGAGCCGGCGACGCTGGCGTCGACCCACATTGCGCATTTACCGCTGTTGAACAGGGCGAGGTTTTCGTTGAAACCGTTGCTGGATGCACCGGGCGGGCCGGACTTCTTCATGGTGTCGACGTAGAAGTTCAGCGCGTTTTTCCATTCCGGACCGTTGAATTCCGGTTTCCACTGCTCATCGAACCAGCGCGCGCCATAGGCATTAGCCACGGTGGTGATGAGCGCGATGTTTTCACCCCAGCCGGCCTTGCCGCGCAGGCAGATGCCGTACTGCTCCTTGTCCTTGTTGGTGAGTTTTTCGGCGAAGCCGGCGATCTGTTCCCAGGTCGGACGCTCCGGCATGGTCAGGCCGGCGTCCTTGAACAGGTCGGTGCGGTAATAGGTGATCGAGCTTTCGGCGTAGAACGGCAGGGCGTACAGCGAACCCTTGACCGACAGACCTTCGCGCACCGACGGGAACACATCGTCGAGGGCGTAATTGGCCGGCAGATCCTTCATCGGTTCGAGCCAGCCTTTTGCACCCCAGAGTGCGGCTTCGTACATGCCGATGGTCAACACGTCGAACTGACCGCCCTGGGTGGCGATGTCGGTGGTCAGGCGTTGACGCAGAACGTTTTCTTCCAGCACCACCCAATTGAGCTTGATGTCCGGATGCTCGGTCTCGAAGGTTTTCGAGAGCTTTTGCATGCGGATCATGTCGCTGTTGTTGACGGTGGCGATGGTCAGGGTCTGGGCGCCAAGGCTGACGCTGCTGAGGGTCATGCAGGTGAGGGCCAGCAGAGCTTTTGCAGTGGGTTGCATCGTGCACTCCTTTTCTGCACCCGGCGGGGGCAGAAGGACAGTTATTGTTTTTGTGTTCTTCCGGCGGGGGAAGAATGTGCACTGATTACAGCCTTCTAACGCAGGGCTGACAAATCATCCCTAGCACTTGAATCGATACTTTTTTGCACTCGGGATTGGCGTGATAAACGCAGGGAAGGGCGTTTCAGCAGGGCGGCAGCCATGAATCCGTACAGGTTTTACCCGGTCAGCCGTGGTTTTGCTCGGTCAGGCGCTGCACCACCAGCCGCCGATAATGCGACGGCGTCATGCCTTTGAGCTGCTGAAAGCGCCGATTGAAATTGGAAATATTGTTGAAGCCCGACTCGAAACACACCTCGGTCACCGGTTTGTCGCCGTCCGCCAGCAGTTCGCAGGATTTGCTGATGCGCAGACGATTGACGAATTCGATGAAATTGCGCCCGGTGGCCTGTTTGAACACGCGGCTGAAATACGTCGGCTTCATGCCCAGATGCTCGGCGACTTCCTCCAGCGGCAATTCGCGGGCGTAGTGGGCGAAGATGTAATCCACCGCCCGGTTGGTGCGGTCAATGTTGTGCTCGTCCGCCAGTTGCGGGGTGGTTGCGCCGGACAGGAGTTGGTAGTCGTCGGTGGCGGCCAGCAATTCCATCAGGATGAAAAAATGCCCGAGGCGGGTGATGCCTTTGGTATCGGCGATCTTCTGCAGCAGGTTCGTCGCTTGGCGAATGGTGCGCGGGCAGCGGAACTCTATGCCGTACTGCGCACGCTCCAGCAGCGGCGCCAGAGTCTTCAGCTCGGCGAACACCTGATGACCGCTTTCGAACAGCTCATCGGTGAAGTTGACCAGCATGTCGCGCTTCTCGACCACTTCGTCTTCGGCCACCTGGCTGATCCAGTTGTGCGGCAGATTTGGGCCGGTCAGGAACAGCGTCTGCGGGTAGAAATTACCGATGTAGTCGCCGATGAACACCTTGCCCGAACTGGCCACGATCAGGTGCAGTTCGTATTCCTTGTGAAAGTGCCAGCGCACCAGCGGGCAGGGGAAACCGTGCTGGCGATAGATGATGGACAACCCGTTGTGGTCATCCATCAGTTCATAAGAGGGGTCGGTGACGCGGGCTGTTCGGGTCATGGCTGGATGCTTTTCTTGTTATCGCCAGGTGATCATGCCTCTTGTCGCGCCGGTTGCGCCAGTTTCCATTGCGGCTCAGCGCGAGCGTTGTTCGGCCTTGATCACGTTGGCGACCCGGCAAAACTCCATCAGGTCGGACTCTTCCATGAAGTCGACGTTAATGATGTTGCACTTCAATGCCCAATCACTTTTATCCAGATCGAACCAGTCGTTAAGCGAACCATGGATATCGACGGGACCGCCCAGCGCGGTGTAACTGGTGGCGGACAGAGACCAGGGTCTCCAGCTGCCTGGCGGGTTTTGCAGAACACGCTCAATGAACTTCTTCAACTCACCGGGGCTGGTGATGCCGTTTCCGGACCATTGATGATCGATATGGCTGTGGAATAACTTGTGGTCCAGTTGCCAGTGCGAGATGGCTGCAGCAAAGACCCGTTGTGTCTTGTTGACTTGCTTGAGGTCTCCAAGGCTGAGGGACTGATTGTTGCGCGGGATCATGCGATGTCCCAGATACTGCTCCATCAGTTTGTTGAAGTGGTCGTAATCGAAGTTGTCACCGTCCAGGCTGTGAAAATCCAGAACAATGAACTCGTCGGGGTTGTTTTCAAGAAAAGTATTGATGTCTACCACTAGGTTTCCCAACGTTCGGGAGTTTCGATGGCCATTGTGGTGCATGACGAATTTCTCCAGGCCTTCGGCCTTGGCGTTATGGGCCAGGCGAATGTCGAGCGCCCGGGCCCCATGATTCAGCTGCGCATGAAAACTGTCATGCTGACACGCCAGCCAGTGCCGCGGAGGGCCTAAAAGCGGGTAGGAGGCGCTCCAGTCACTGCCTGCGTTGTGAGTGCCGGGCAACGTCAGTTCGCTGATGTTCAGCGAGTCAATGGCGGGGGTCGCGCCCATCCAGTTGGAAGTGCTCATGATTACATCCTGCATAATTTATTGAATAAGAATGGCGTCTTGTTGAATATTCAAGGTGCCACTTGCAGGATGTTTATAAGGTTTAAGCGTTTGGCTGGCTATTCGAGGAGTGATGCAAGTTGTTGGGTATTGTATTTATAGTTTTCCAGAGCATTTATTTGTTCTGGTTTTTGGCCTCGATCCACTGAGCCATATATTGCGTGCTCTTGTGTGAATGATGTCGCAACATGCTTCCAGTAAAATTTTTACGTCTTAGTTGGGTAATGTTGTCTCGGCACTCCAGCAGTTTATTGATCAGTGCCGGCCCATGAATGGCTTGCGGATAAACATTCTTGAGTAGCGCGTACCCCTGAGACTGGGCCGCATGCCAACGGGCTTCGTCGCGATACAGTTCCACCGCGGCATTGGCCAGTTCCTGCGCCGTACGGCAAACAGCGCCCGGCCAAGGCTGGTCGGTGTGCATACCCTCGGCGCCGATGGGCGTGGTGATACTCGGCGTGCCGCAGAGCATCGCATCAATCAATTTGCCCTTGATTCCGGCGCCAAAACGCAAGGGCGCCAGGCAGATGCGCGCATCGGACATGACCTGCAACGCATCCTCGGCCCAGTTCATGATGTGAAAACCCTGGGCGGTGTTGTGCAAGGCCGCTGCCTTGGGCGGCGTGTAGGCGCCGTAGAGGTGCAGTTGGGCTTTTGGCAGTTGCTCGCGAATCAGCGGCCAGACGGTGGATTTCATCCACAACACGGCGTCCCAGTTCGGCGCGTGACGGAAGTTGCCGATACTGAGGAAATGCGCACGTTCCTCGAAGGGTTTCGCTGGCGTGCTCGGTGGCTCGACCATCAAGGGGCACCAGTGCAACAGTTCGGGTGGCAATTTGAACTGGTGCACCAGCAACTCGATTTCCACCTGCGAGATCATCAGGTTCAGGTCGCAGCGATACAGCGCGGCAATCTCGCGTTTGGCCAGATCGGTGTCCGCCATCAGCTCGAACTCTTCAGCCAGCGCCGGGGCAAACAGCTCAGCGAAGTCGTTGGCGTCATCGCTGAGCTTCAGCCGGTCCTTCAGCCGCTGATGCCGTGCATGCCGCAAGCTTTGCAGGTCCGAAGTTTCCAGTACTCGCAGGGCGTCGGGACAATGTTTCTCCACGCGCCAGCCGAACTGTTCTTCGATCATGAACTGGTCGAACAGCACGATATCCGGGGCGAGTTCGCTGATGAAGATGTCGAAGCTGCTGTTATTCAGTTCAATCGGGACTTCGCGAATGCCCAGAGCAGTCAGATCGGCGCGATGTTCACCGGTGCCGGCCGGGCTGGCAAAGGTGATTTGCCAGCCCTGTTGCAGGAATGTCTCGAGAATCTGCATCACATGCCCGCTCGCGGCGGAGGAGCGGGGTTCCGGCCAGACGTAACCAATGACGAGGACTTTGGTTGCGGGCTGACTCATGAGAAACGGTTCCTGGGACGAATTGACGGAAAAAAGGCGCGCGGATTAGACCATAACCCACGTGTCGAGTGATCCGTTTTTATCGGGTGTACGTCGGGCAAGTCCGAGCGGGAAGGCCGTCGGCGTGACAGCCTTATTAAGGCATTGAAGTCTCGTGTTCAGGATTGTCCGAGAACCGCTTTGACCTTGTCGCGCAGTTGATCAATGGAAAACGGCTTGCCAATTACATGCATGTCCGCCGGCACTTCAATGGTTTCGGCATAACCGCTGGCAAACAGAATCGGCAATGCAGGGCGAATATTGCGGGCCTCAGTGGCCAGCTGACGGCCATCCATGATCGGCAGGCCGACGTCGGTCATCATCAGGTCGATGTGCTGGTTCACGTCCTTGAGGATTTCCAGCGCCTGTTCGCTGCCGTCCGCTTCCAGGACCTTGAACTCCAATTCCTCCAGCACGTCGACGATCAGCATGCGCACGATAGCGTCGTCTTCTACTACAAGGATGGTGGACGCAGTGCTGGACATAGTGGCGGCTCTCAAGAATGGGTGATGGGGCGCCGGTCGATCAAAAATGCCGGGCTCTTGCATGAGTAAGTGGCGCATAGCCACAAGTTCCCGGATGGATACAAAAAAGCATAGGCGCAAACGGGCGGGCAAGGATAACCGTTGGCCTGGGATTCGGCGCGGGCAATTGTGGGAAAACAGTACTAAAACTGTGAGAAAAATGGATCCATGCCGCCGTTTTGGGGCAAACTCCCTGGTTTTCAACAGTTCGACAAGGCTGCCACATGTCCTCTCCGTCTTCGGTTGATGAGCAACGGTTTCGCAAACTCCTGAGCCGCAACGTCAGTTTGCCGTTGGGCGTCGGCGTCGTCAGTGCCGTGTTCTTCGTTTCGCTGATCACTTATCTGTTGTCCGTGATCCAGTGGGTGGAGCACACCGACCGGGTGATCAATAACGCCAACGAAGCGGTGAAACTCACCGTGGATCTGGAAACCGGCATGCGCGGGTTTCTGCTCAGCGGCGACGAGCACTTCCTCGACCCGTACGAGACGGCCAAGCCGCGCATCGCCGTGGCGCTGAGCACCTTGCTCGAACTGACTGCCGACAATCCGGTGCAGACCGATCGCCTGCGCCGTCTTCAGGCGCTGCAAGCCGAGTGGGCCACCTATGCGCAATCGATGATCGACCTGCAACGCACCAGCGGTGACTACAAGGCCGCGGTCAAGGCGGGGAAGGGCAAGCGCCTGACCGATGAAGTGCGCAAGCAGTTTGACGATGTGATTGAAACCGAACAGTTGCTGCGCGCCTCACGCAACGAAGACGTGCGCCGCACCACGATCTGGAGTATCAGCCTTTATCTGCTGTTCGTGGCCGGCATCAGCGGTCTGCTGGCCTATGTCGGCCGGCGCGATCTGCTCAACCTTTCGCAAAGTTATGGCGCGACCCTGGCGGCACAAGAAGCCAGCGCCCATCGTCTGGAGCAGCAAGCCTGGCTGCGCAACGGTCAGACGCAGCTTGCCGAGCAGGTCCTGGGGCAACTGACGCTCAACCTGCTGGGGCGCAACATTCTGCAGTTCTGCGCCCAGTACCTGGGCACCGCCGTGGCGGCGCTGTATGTGCGCGAAGAACATGGCGGCCTCAAGCGCGTGGCGACTTACGGTTTCTCCCGCGAGCAGGAACAACAGGAACAGTCGATCTACAGCGATGAAGGCATTGTCGGCCAAGTTGCGCAGCAGGCGCGGCTGATTCGACTGGATTCGGTGCCATCCGACTATTTCAAGGTCAGTTCCGGTCTGGGCGAAGGCCTGCCGCACAGCGTTCTGGTGGTACCGACCAGCGATGACGACCGGGTCAACGGCGTCATCGAACTGGGTTTCCTGCGTCCGCTCTCCGACCGCGATGTTGCGCTGCTGGAACTGATCGCCGGCAACATCGGCACGTCCATCGAAGCGGCGCGCTATCGCCAGCGTTTGCAGGAAGTGCTGGCCGAAACCCAGCAGCTCAACGAAGAGTTGCAGGTGCAGCAGGAAGAGCTGAAAACCGCCAACGAAGAGCTGGAAGAACAGTCGCGGATTCTCAAGGAATCCCAGGCGCATCTGGAAACCCAGCAAGTCGAGCTGGAGCAGACCAACGAGCAACTGGCCGAACAGGCCCAGACCCTGGCCGAGCAGCGCGACGCCATGGATCAGAAAAACACCGAGCTCAATCAGGCCCAGGTGCAGCTCGAAGAACGCGCCGAAGAATTGCAGCGTTCGAGCAAGTACAAGTCCGAATTCCTGGCCAACATGTCCCACGAGCTGCGCACGCCGCTGAACAGTTCGCTGATCCTGGCCAAGCTGCTGGCGGAAAACCCGCAGGAAAACCTCAGCGCCGAGCAGGTCAAGTTTGCCGAGTCGATCTACTCCGCCGGAAACGATCTACTGAACCTGATCAACGACATTCTCGACATTTCCAAGGTGGAAGCCGGCAAACTCGAGGTGATGCCGGAAAACACCAGCGTCGCGCGTCTGGCCGATGGCTTGCGCAGCGTGTTCGAACCGCTGGCGGCGGACAAGAAGCTGACCTTCAACGTCGAATTGCAGCCTGATGCGCCGATCACCCTGTTCACCGACCGCCAGCGTCTGGAGCAGGTGATCAAGAACCTGTTGTCCAACGCCGTGAAATTCACCGAGCAGGGCACAGTCAGCCTGACCATCGCCGGCCAGCCGGACGACCGCATCGCCTTCATCGTGCGCGACTCGGGGATCGGGATTGCGCAGGATCAGCAGGAAAGCATTTTCGAAGCCTTCCGCCAGGCCGACGGCACCACCAACCGCAAATACGGCGGCACCGGCTTGGGCCTGTCGATCTCCCGGGATCTGGCGACGTTGCTCGGCGGTTCGATCAGCGTCAGCAGCGCGCCGGGGCAGGGCAGTGCCTTCACGCTGGTGTTGCCGCAGCAATACAGCGAGCCGGGCGATACGCCGGTTATGCCGCTGACCTTCAGCCCGCCGGCTTCTACTCCGGTCATCGCGCCTGTCGCAGCGGTTTCGCCTCTGGCGCCTGTCGACATCCCGCGCTTCAACGATGACCGCAACAAGGCACCGTTCGCTACCCGTTGCATTCTGGTGGTGGAAGACGAGCCGAATTTCGCTCACATCCTTTACGACCTGGCCCATGAACTAGGTTATCAGTGCCTGGTCGCCCATGGCGCCGATGAAGGTTATGACCTGGCGAAAGAGTTCGTGCCGGACGCGATCCTGCTGGATATGCGCCTGCCGGACCATTCGGGCCTGACCGTCCTGCAACGCCTGAAAGAACACGCCGAAACCCGCCATATCCCGGTGCACGTGATTTCCGTGGAAGACCGCGTCGAAGCGGCGATGCACATGGGCGCCATCGGTTACGCCGTCAAACCGACCACCCGCGAAGAGCTCAAGGACGTGTTCGCCCGTCTCGAGGCCAAGCTGACCCAGAAGGTCAAACGCGTGCTGCTGGTCGAGGACGACGATCTGCAACGGGAAAGCATCGCCCGCCTGATCGGCGACGACGACATCGAAATCACCGCTGTGGGCCTGGCGCAAGACGCGCTGGAGCTGCTGCGCACGACGATCTTCGATTGCATGGTCATCGACCTGAAGCTGCCGGACATGCTCGGCAACGACCTGCTCAAGCGCATGTCCACCGAGGACATCTGCTCGTTCCCGCCGGTGATCGTCTACACCGGACGCAATCTGACCCGCGATGAAGAGGCCGACCTGCGCAAGTATTCGCGCTCGATCATCATCAAAGGCGCGCGCTCACCGGAACGTCTGCTGGACGAGGTCACACTCTTTCTGCACAAAGTCGAATCGCAGTTGTCCCATGAACGGCAGAAGATGCTCAAGACCGCCCGCAGTCGCGACAAGGTCTTCGAAGGGCGCAAAGTTCTGCTGGTGGACGACGATGTGCGCAACATCTTCGCCCTGACCAGCGCGCTGGAAACCAAGGGTGCAGTCGTGGTGATCGGCCGTAACGGTCGCGAGGCGATTGAAAAACTGAATGAAGTCGAGGACATCGACCTGGTGCTGATGGACGTGATGATGCCGGAAATGGATGGTTTTGAAGCCACCATGGAAATCCGCAAGGATCCGCGCTGGCGCAAGCTGCCGATCATCGCGGTGACGGCCAAGGCCATGAAGGACGATCAGGAGCGCTGCCTGCAGGCGGGCGCCAATGATTACCTGGCCAAGCCCATCGACCTGGATCGTCTGTTCTCGCTGATTCGCGTGTGGTTACCGAAGATGGAACGCATTTAGTGGAACGTAGTAATCACGTTGAACGAAACAGTGAAATCGAGCTGCGGTTGCTGATCGAGGCGATTTATCTCAAATACAGCTATGACTTTCGCGATTACTCTGGCGCCTCGATCAAGCGCCGGGTGCAACATGCGCTGAGCCAGTTCGAGTGCGCGACCATCTCGGCCTTGCAGGAGAAAGTCCTGCACGACCCGACGGCGTTCATGCAGTTGCTGCAATTGCTGACGATCCCGGTCAGCGAGATGTTCCGCGATCCGTCGCACTTCCTGGCGATCCGTCAGGAGGTGGTGCCGCTGCTCAAGACCTATCCGTCGATCAAGATCTGGATCGCCGGCTGCAGCACCGGCGAGGAGGTCTACTCGATGGCGATCCTGCTGCGCGAAGAGGGTCTGCTCGACCGCACGATCATCTACGCCACCGACATCAACCCGCGCTCGCTGGACAAGGCCAAGCAGGGGATCTTTTCGATGGAGAACGTGCGCGCCTACACCGCCAATTATCAGCAGGCCGGCGGTCAGCGCTCGTTCGCCGACTACTACACTGCAGCCTATGGCTACGCGATTTTCGACAAGAGCCTGTGCGAGAACGTGACCTTCGCCGATCACAGCCTGGCGACCGATAGTGTATTCTCCGAAACTCAATTAATTTCGTGTCGTAACGTATTGATTTACTTCAATAAAAAACTTCAGGATCGAGCGTTCGGGTTGTTTCATGAGTCGTTGTGTCATCGTGGTTTTCTGGTGTTGGGCAGCAAGGAAACTTTGGATTTCTCCGGCTACTCCAACCAGTTCGAACCGCTGGTGAAACAAGAACGGATCTACCGCAAATCATGAACAGTGCAGCGGAATTGCCTCGGGTCGAGGCGATTGTGGTCGGAGCTTCCGCCGGTGGCGTCGAGGCTTTGTTGACGATGCTCGGTTCACTGCGGGCCGGGTTCGGGCTGCCGATCATCATCGTGCTGCATCTGCCGGAAGAGCGCCGCAGCCAGCTCGCCGAGGTGTTTGCCCGGCGAGTGGCGCTACCGGTCGCTGAGGCCATCGATAAGCAGGACATCACCCCCGGCACCGTGTACTTCGCGACGCCGGGTTATCACCTGTCGGTGGAGCAGGACCTCAGCCTGTCGCTGAGCCTTGAAGACCGTCTGCATCATTCGCGGCCTTCGATCGATTTCCTGTTTGAGTCCGCCGCCGATGCCTACGGGCCGGCGCTGGTCGCGGTATTGTTGACCGGTGCCAACCACGATGGCGCGCGGGGCCTGGCGCAAGTCAAACGCCAGGGCGGGCTGACCATCGTGCAAGACCCGGACGAGGCGCAGGTCGCCACCATGCCCCGCGCGGCACTGAAGACACATCAACCGGATTACATACTTCCCATCCACGGCATCGGCCGTCTGCTTGTCGAGCTGGAACGAATCGCATGCTGAGTAATATCCAGGCAAAACTGCTGATCGTCGACGATCTGCCCGAGAACCTGTTGGCCCTCGAAGCGCTGATCAAACGCGAAGACCGCACCGTCTATAAAGCGCTGTCGGCGGACGAAGCGCTGTCGCTGCTGCTGCAACACGAATTCGCCATGGCCATTCTCGACGTGCAGATGCCCGGCATGAACGGCTTCGAGCTGGCCGAACTGATGCGTGGCACCGAGAAAACCAAGAACATCCCGATCATCTTTGTCAGCGCCGCCGGCCGTGAACTCAATTACGCGTTCAAGGGCTATGAAAGCGGTGCGGTGGACTTCTTGCACAAGCCGCTGGATATCCACGCGGTGAAGAGCAAGGTCAACGTCTTCGTCGACCTCTACCGCCAGAGCAAGGCGATGAAGCAACAGGTCGAAGCCCTCGAGCAGAGCCGTCGCGAACAGGAAGCGCTGTTGCAGCAACTGCAAAGCACCCAGGGCGAACTGGAGCAGGCCGTGCGCATGCGCGACGATTTCATGTCGATCGTCGCCCACGAAGTGCGTACGCCGCTCAACGGCCTTATCCTCGAAACCCAACTGCGCAAGATGCACCTGGCCCGGGACAACGCCGCCGCGTTCACCCTCGACAAGATGCACGCCATGGTCGACCGCGACGAGCGCCAGATCAAAAGCCTGATCCGCCTGATCGAGGACATGCTCGACGTGTCGCGGATCCGCACCGGCAAGCTGTCGATCCGACCGAGTCTCTTCGATCTCGCGCAGTTGGTCGGCACTCTGCTGGAGAATTTCGCTCAGCAGATCGAAGCGGCCGAGACCGAGGTCAGTTTCACCGCGACCGAGCCGGTGGAAGGGCAGTGGGACGAGTTCCGTATCGAGCAAGTGGTGTCGAACCTGCTGACCAACGCCTTGCGTTATGGCGGCAAAAGTCCGATCCAGGTTCGGGTTTATCGCGAAGGAAACGAAGCTCGGGTCGAAGTTCAGGACCAGGGCATCGGCATCAGCGAGGAGAACCAGAAACGCATTTTTCAACAGTTCGAACGGGTCTCTGCCAAGACGGTGGTGGCCGGCCTCGGACTGGGTCTGTTCATTTCCGAGCAGATCGTCGCCGCCCATGGCGGCTCCATCGTCGTCGAAAGCAAGATCAACGAGGGCGCCCTGTTTCGCGTTTGTCTGCCGCTCCAGGAAAACGGCAAAACAAACGCAACCTCTGAGTGACCACACGGTCGTATCAGCAGCTATTGACCGAACAAAGGCTTCCCATGAGCGTAGATGCACAAGATGTAGTACTCGTCGTCGAGGACGAACCGGTGATCCTGATGGTCCTGACCGATTATTTGTCAGGCCAGGGCTATCGCGTATTGCAGGCCGAAAACGGCGAGCAGGCGTTCGAGATTCTGGCGAGCAAGCCGCATCTGGACATGTTGATTACTGATTTCCGCCTGCCTGGCGGGATCTCCGGCGTGCAGATCGCCGAGCCCGCCGTCAAGTTGCGCCCTGATCTGAAGGTGATCTTCATCAGCGGCTATCCGCAGGAAATCCGCGAGACCGGCAGCCCTATTACCCGCCGGGCGCCGATCCTGGAGAAACCGTTCGATCTGGATGTGTTGCAGGAGAAGATTCAGGAACTGCTGGCCTGAGGCGTTAACCGCCTCAGCTCTTGATCATTTCCCGCACCTTCGCCGTCAACAGATCGAAGGTGAACGGCTTGGTGATCATCTGCATGCCCGGGTCGAGGAATCCGCCGCGCACCGCCGCGTGCTCGGCATAACCTGTGATGAACAGGACCTTCAGGTCTGGCCGGTATTGCCGGCCGATTTCCGCCAGTTGCCGACCGTTCATGCCGGGCAGGCCGACATCGCTGATCAGCAGATCGATACGTTGCTCCGAATCCAGAATCGGCATGGCACCGTCAGCGTCGCCGGCTTCAACAAACCCGTAACCCAATTCACTCAATACCGCGCTGACCAGCACGCGCACGGCCGGGTCGTCTTCGACGATCAAGACGGTTTCGCCTTCCACGGCGTTCGGCGCCTGCTCCGTGTCCGCTGGCGCGTGAGGCAGTGACTCACCCTGGAAGCGCGGCAGATAGAGTTTGACCGTGGTGCCCTCGTCGATTTTGCTGTCGATCGACACATGACCACCGGATTGCTTGCTGAACCCATAGATCATCGAAAGGCCCAGCCCGGTTCCCTGGCCGATTGGTTTGGTGGTGAAAAACGGGTCGAACGCGCGATTGATCACGCTCTCCGGCATGCCGCAGCCATTGTCTGTCACGCTCAATACGACGTAATCACCGGGCTCAAGATTGCTATAGGTCGCGGTGTAGTCGCGATCCAGCACCTGATTGCCCGTCTCGACCACCAGATTGCCGCCGTCGGGCATCGCGTCGCGTGCGTTGATCACCAGGTTGAGCAGGGCGCTTTCCAGTTGGTTGGGGTCGGCCTCGGCCACCCACAATTGTTCGTGCAGGCGCATGTCCAGCTGAATGCTTTCGTTGAGGCTGCGTTGCAGCAGTTCGCCCATCGACTGCACCAGCTCGTTCATCTGCACGGCTTTGGAGTCCAGCGACTGGCGACGGGAGAACGCCAGCAACCGATGGGTCAGGCCGGCGGCGCGGTTGGCCGAGGTCACGCCGAGATCGATCAGGCTGTCGAGGTCGTCGGTGCGGCCACGGGCCAGTCGCCGGCGCAGCAATTCGAGGCTGCCGATGATACCGGTCAGCATATTGTTGAAGTCGTGGGCGATCCCGCCGGTGAGTTGGCCGACCGCTTCCATCTTCTGCGACTGGCGCAGGGCTTCTTCGTTGTGCCGCAGCTGCGCGGTACGCTCTTCGACTTGTTGCTCGAGGGTTTCGAGGGTCGATTGCAGACGTCGCTCGCTATTGCTCAGATCGATCAGGCGGTCGCGGGCCTCGTACTGTCGTCGTCGCCCGCGCAGGGCGGTGGAAATCAGGCTGACCAACGTTGCCGGATGAAAAGGGCGCTCAAGGAACGTCACGTTGCCCAGTAATTTGCTGAGCTGCGACGAAGGGCCTTGTTCGGATCCGCCGTGATGGGTGAGCAAGACAATTGGCAAGTCCGACCACGCCGGTTGTTGCTCCAGATACAGCAGCAAGCCTTCGAGCTCCGGACCATTCAGGGCCTCGGCCGCGATCAGCAGCAGCCCGGCGCCGGGATCAAGTTCGGTGCACAGGGTGGCCAGATCGGGCGTGATCAGGCCACCGTAACCCGCCTCGTTGAGAATCATCAGCGCAACCTGGCTGTCGCGACCCAGGGGCGCGAGGATCAACGCCCGTTCCGACAGCGGTACGGTGACGGTCACAAGTTGTCATCCTTGAGCAGCGGGTTACTCGCGCCGAGGTAGGTGGGGACGCCGCGCAGCACGCCCTGGAAGGCTTCCAGCGGCTCACCGATGGTCATGCCTTGCGTGGAAATGCGGTATTCGCGAATGGTCGATTCATGGCTGCCGGTGCGTTTCTTGATGATCGAAATCGCCCGGCGTACCTTGCCGAGGGCTTCGAAGTAGCGCAGCAGAATCACCGTGTCGGCGAGGTAGGTGATGTCGACCGGAGCCTGCATGTCGCCGACCAGACCGTGCTGGGCGACGGTCATGAACGTCGCGGCGCCTTTGCGGTTCAGGTACAGCAACAGCTCGTGCATGTGCAGCACCAGCGCGTTTTCTTCCGGCATCGCGGCTTGATAGCCGTTGATGCTGTCGATCACCACGGTCTTGATGTCACCTTCATCGACGCAGCGTCGCACCCGGTGGGAGAACTCGCCGGGCGACAGCTCGGCGGCGTCCACTTGTTCGATCAGCAGATTGCCGGTGGCCTGCAGGGCCTTGAGGTCGATGCCGATGTTCTTCATGCGTTCGAACAACAGACCCAGTTCTTCGTCGAAAATGAACAGCGCAGCCTTTTCACCACGCGCCACGGCTGCTGCCGCGAAAATCATGGTGATCAAGGATTTGCCGGTCCCCGCCGGGCCCAGAATCAGCGTGCTGGAGCCGGTCTCGATACCGCCACCGAGCAGGGCGTCCATTTCCTTGATGCCGCTGGATAGTTGCAGCCGTGGGTAATCGCCCCGGTGCTCGGCCGCCACCAGACGCGGGAAGACGTGTACGCCATCGCCCATGATGGTGAAGTCATGGAAGCCACCACGGTATTTCTGGCCGCGATACTTGATCACCCGCACGCGACGGCGTTCGGCGCCATAGTTGGGGGTCAGTTCTTCGAGGCGGATCACGCCGTGAGCGACACTGTGCACGGTTTTGTCGAGGGATTCGGTGGTCAGGTCGTCAAGCAGCAATACCGTGGCGTCGTAGCGCACGAAGTAATGCTTGATCGCCAGGATCTGTCGACGGTAGCGCAGGGAGCTTTGCGCCAGCAGGCGGATTTCCGAGAGGCTGTCGAGTACGACCCGGGTGGGTTTGAAGCGCTCGACCACTTCGAAAATCTGCTTGGTTGCTTCACCCAGCTCAAGGTCCGAGGAGTACAGCAGACTTTGATGATGCTCGGCGTTGAGCAGGCTTTCCGGGGGAGTCAGCTCGAAAATTTCGATGTTTTCGTTCAGTTCCCAACCGTGGGACGCCGCACCCTGGCGCAACTCGCGCTCGGTTTCGGACAGCGTGATGTACAACGAACGTTCGCCGGCACGGGCACCGGCCAGCAAAAAATGCAACGCGACTGTGGTTTTACCGGTTCCAGGCTCGCCCTCCAGCAAGAAAACATGACTGCGGGACAAACCACCGGCCAGGATATCGTCGAGACCCTCGATGCCGGTGGCGGCTTTTGCACTGATCAACGCGTTCGATGTAGACAAAAAATGCCCTCTCATGACTAGGGGAAACGAGGCAGCGGGCGCCGGACGCCGTTTTGGCACTGCCTGATTACTTGACCCTTTGCCGAGACGGCGGTTCCGAGTTTCTTGCAGGATGTGTCGAGAAGGCAGTTAGAGGCCTTGCTGAAGCGAGGGATCGTCTGGATTCATCTGTTCGAGCTGAGCCAGCAGGATCTGCACGTTCTGCAACTGACCGCTTTCTTTCCAGTAGTTGATCAGCAACACCCGTGCCTTGCGATCGGCAGGGTGACGCTGGACGATTTCCTGCAGCTGCTTTTGCGCCGCTTCCAGTTCTTCGGCGCTGTGCAGGGTGGTAGCGAGGTCGTAGCGATAGTCCTTGTTGTCGGGCTCGAGCTCCACGGCTTTGGACAGGCCGAGCAGGGCGTACTCGCGTTGATCGTGATGCAGAAGCCAGAGGCCCAGCGCGTGTTGCAGATAAGCCGAATCGGGTTGGGCCTTCAACTGTCGGGCAAGTAATTGTCGTGCGGCATCGCTCTGGCCCTGACGGTCGAGCACTTCGATCTGCATCACCAGTGCCGGCAGGTTGCCCGGGTCGAGGCGCAGGGTTTGTTCCAGCGCTTCCTGTGCCTGTTTCAGTTCGGCGTTGTGCAGATACAGGCGCGCCAGTTGCACGTAGTTGGCGGCGCTTTCCGGCTGGGCCTTCAGCGCCTGCTCCCACACGTCGATGCCTTGCTGGAGCGGAGCGAAATACAGGCCCAGTTGATCCGGAGACAAGCCGAGCAGGGCGTTGATCGCAGCAAAGCGTACGGTTTGATCCTCATCGTCGAGTAACGGGCCCAGCAGCAGGCTGCGCTGACCGCCCGGCACCAGACCGGTCACGCTTTTGATTGCCGCCAGCCGCACGTCCGGCGATTCGTTTTGCAGATCGGCATCCGCCAGTTTCAGGGCCTGCGGGCTTGGGTAATTGGGCAGCTCGGCATGCAGCCAGACACGCCGCTTGACCGACAGATCCGGACGCCCCAGTTGCTGATACAAAACCCGCGCGGCACCCGGTTGGCCAGCCCGAGCGGCGGCCAGCGCTTCGCTGTACCCGTGCTTGATCGCTTCCGGCACCACGGGCGCAGTACTGCGCAATGACAGCCAGCCCACGAAGAGGACCAGCACAAGGCCGAGGCTGATGAGCAAATAGCGGCGAGACTGAGGCATGCGAATTTCCGAAACTTTCGTTTTGTAGCGGAGGTCGCAAGCTTCTGTCAGCTCGCGCCGTGAGTCAAACCCTCTGCCTGATATGACCTACTACAGGCGTTGAATCGACCTACAGCTTGTGTCGACCCTGTTCGCCGTCATGCCCTCCCTGCAGTGTCTACGCTTGCAGAAGTTGTTTTGAAGAGGCTACCCATGCAATTCCTGCTTATTTATTTCAAGGCGGTGATCCACCCCAGCCAGGCCGTGCTGCTGTTTGGTTTGCGCACCATTGCCGCCGGATTGCTGACGTTGTACCTGGCGTTCCTGTTCGATCTGGATCAGCCGAAGTGGTCGATCATGGCTGTGGTGATCATCAGCCAGCCACTGGCCGGGATGGCGTTGGCACGCAGCTTCGGGCAAATCATCGGGACAACCCTTGGTGCAGTGGTGGCGGTGCTGCTGATGGCGATTTTTCCTCAGGCGCCGTTGCCGTTCATTACGACGCTCGCGCTATGGCTGGCTCTGTGCACGGCCGGCGGCACGTTGCTGCGCTACACCAGTTCCCAGGCGTTCGTGCTGAGCGGGTATACCGCCGTGGTGGTGGCGCTGCTGGCGATTCCGGATCAGGACGGCACCTTTCTCCTGGCGGTGACCCGGGTCACCGAAACCTTGCTGGCGGTGGCGTGCGTATGCGTGGTCAGCCTGCTGACGGCGCGGCCCGAAGCGGTATCGCGCAACTATTTTGCGAAGGTCGATCAGGTGATCAAATTGGTCGCCACCCATTCAGCCGCCGTGCTGCGCACTGAAGAAAGCGAAGTGGATTTTCAGCGCCGGCAAATGCAGCTGCTGGGAGAAATAAGCGCCCTCGAAGGCCTGCGTCGGCATTTGTACTTCGATGCTCCGCGCCTGCGCAGTGCCAACAATCTGGTGCTGTTGCTGGGCAATCAACTGATGCTGCTGACTTCGCGCCTGACCGCGTTGCGCCACCAGCGGGAATTGCTCACCGAACGCTGGGAGGGCGATCTGCCGCTGGATATCCAGCAATTGCGTGCCGAGGAGCTGGCACTGCTCGACCAGCTCGCACAACAAGGGCGCTCATTGCCAGCCGAGGTGCGGCACCAGTTCGTCGCGCTGCAACAGCAATTCGAAGCGCTCGCCTACAAGGCCGAACAACTGACGGAAGACATGAGTGCAACCCTGCGCTCGCTGGCCTGGGCATTGCGCTGGGAACAGGCGCGGCTGTTGCAGCAGCTGGAGCAGATTCTCGAACTGAGCGACGCGATACAGGAAGGGCGGGAGGCCAGCTGCATGTTCCGTGGCCAGTCCAGCCCCTTGCACCTGGATTTTACCCTCGCGACGATGAACGCCATCCGCGCCTTCAGCGCGTTGCTCGTGGCCGGGTTGATCTGGATCGAAACCGCTTGGGACGGCGCGCGGGGCGGGATGATTCTGGTGGGGATTCTGTGTTCGTTGATGGCGACGTTTCCGCGCCCGTTGGTTGCTGCGCAAAGTTACGCGCGAGGGTTGGGACTGGCCCTGGTGGTTTCGGCGTTTTATCAGTTCATGCTGGTCCCGGCGATCAGTGATTTCGAAATGTTGGCCTTGCTGCTCGCGCCGCTGCTGTATGTGATCGCGGTCGGATTGTCCAGCCCGGCCACCGCCGGTATTGGCATGGGACTGGGGCTGTCGAGTTTCCTGATGCTCGGTCCGCAGAACGTCGGCACTGGGCAGAACACCGCCATTCAATGGTTCGAATTCGCCGGAGCCTATGTCAGTGCAGCGATGCTGGCTCTGATTGTCTATGCCTGGATCTTCCCGTTCCGCCCGGCCTTTCGAATCAGGCGCTTTTATAACGAGGCGCGGGAGCAGGTCTACCAACTGACCAAGAGTCCGGCCACCGATGAGCAGCAATTCGCCTTCGAAAGTCGAATGGTCGATCGCCTGACCTCGATGCTGGGCGTGCTGCCGGCCGCCAATGATCGGGATATGCAGCGTTTGTATGAAATCAGTCTCGCCTGTGTAGCGCTGGGCGTGGCCATGCACCAGCTCAGGCAACAGGCACAGAACAATACTCTGCTCACTGACGCATTCGGTCGGCAGCTGTCGACGGCATTGCGTCAGACCGGCCGTTTCGTCGCCGGCCGACCGGACGTGCGCCTGACACCGTTGCTGACTACGCTGCATGCGCTTGGCGATGAGCTGGATGCCTTGCATGTCGCCACCCATGAGCACTTGTGGTCGGTGTTTCGCATGCGTGTGGCCCTTTTGATCGTGGTGTCGTTTCTGGAGCGACATGGCGAGCATTTGCAGCCCGACCGTTCTGAAGGAGGGCCCGTCCTTGCCCATTGATTTCGAGATCGGCGGCGTTTACCTGCCTCCCATCGCCCAGGCCCTGTTGCTGGCCATTCCGGTTTTTCTGCTGCTCGACTGGGGTTTGCGCCGGCTTGGCGTCCTGCGTTTTGTCTGGCACGAGGCGCTGTTCGAAGGCGCCTTGTACGCCTGTGTATGCGCCGCACTGATTTTGCTGATGGGAGCCTGAAACCTTGAAGACGTTGCTCACTCGATTGACGACATTGGCGGTGGTGCTGCTGGCAATCGTGCTTGGCTGGTTCGCCTGGGAGCATTACACCCGGGCCCCGTGGACGCGGGATGCGCGGGTGAGGGCGGATGTGGTGACGCTGTCGGCGGATGTTTCGGGCCGCATCGTCATGCTCGCGGTGCAGGACAACCAGCATGTCGACAAGGGCCAGTTGCTGCTGGAGATCGATCCGGCTCGCTACAGCCTCGCCGTCGAGCATGCGAAACGCTCGGTGGAGGTCTCGAAGGCTACGCTCGGTCAGTCACAAGCAGCCATCGTCGCCAGCGAGGCGTTGCTCAAACAACGCCAAAGTGAAGAGCGTCGGCGACGTACGCTCAAGCAAGGATTCGCGATTTCCGGGGAGGAGTGGGAAAAGTCCAGTACCGACGTGGCCGTGGCCCAGGCCGATCTGTTGCGTAATCAGGCCAATCTCGGTCTGGCCGAAGCCAATGTGCAACTGGCGATTGCAGCGTTGACCCAGGCCGAACTGGATCTGCAACGTACCCGTGTCGAAGCGCCGGTCAGCGGTTATGTCACCAACCTGCTGACCCGTCAGGGGGATTACGCGGTGGCCGGCAGCGCGTTGCTGGCACTGGTGGACAGTGGCTCCTTTTACGTCAGCGGCTATTTCGAGGAAACCAAACTGCCACGGATCGAGGAGGGTGATCGGGTGCGGATCGAATTGATGAGCGGGGAAAAATTCGGCGGCACCGTGCAAAGCATCGCCTTTGCCATTGCTGACCGGGAAAATGCGCCGGGCAGTCGATTGCTGGCCAACATCAACCCCAGCTACACCTGGGTGAAACTGGCGCAACGGGTACCCGTGCGGATCGGCATCGATCCCGATTACGCAGGCAAGGACCGACTGAGAGCCGGCACCACCGCGACGGTCACCGTGCTGGAAAACCATGAAAGACAGGTACAAAAAAGCCCCGCGACCGAATGATACGCGGGGCAAAAATTTGGTTGGTTGCGGCCAACCAAAGGAGCTCTTTAAAAAAATGTTACTTGCTGGCGACCGTCTCTGGCTGCCAACCGCCACCTAGGGCCTTGTAGATCGCGACGATGCCGCGATACAGATCCACTTCGGCCTGGGCCTGGCTGTCTTCGGCGTTCAAACGTTCACGCTGGGCGTCGAGCAACACCAGGAAATCGGTGGTGCCTTCGCGGTAGCGAATCTCGGCGAGGTCAGCGGCCTTGCGGCTCGACTCGCTCTGACGGATCAGCGAGATCAGACGTTGCTGACGTTTGCCGTAATCACTGAAGGCGTTTTCCGACTCTTCCAGCGCGAGCAATACTTGCTGCTCGTAGGTCGCCAGTGCGCCTTCGGCATCGGCATCGGCGCCGCGCAAACGGGCCCGCACGCTGCCAAGGTCGAACGCTGCCCAGGTGATGCTCGGGCCCAGTGCCCAGGCGTTGGCCGCCGAGGAACCGATCTGCGAACCACGCCCGGCCGTCCAGCCGAGGAAACCGCTGAGGCTGACCCGAGGAAACAGGTCGGCCTTGGCCACACCGATACGCGCCGTGGCCGACGCCAGTTTGCGTTCGGCGCTGAGGATGTCCGGACGACGCTGCAGCAGTTCACCCGGATCACCGATCGGCAAGGCCTTGGCAATCGCTGGCAGGTCTTTCGGGCTCAGGTCGACGGTCAGTTTGTCCGGACGTTCACCCAGCAGGGTGGCGATGCGGTTTTTCTGCCGCGCCTGTTCCGCCTGCAACTGCGGCACACTGGCTTCGACCGACGCCAGACGGGCATCGGCCCGTTCAACATCGAGCTGATCGCCAACGCCGGCGTCACGCAGGCTGATGGTGATCTTGCGCGACTCCTGCTGGTTGTTCAGGTTGGCCAGGGCGATCTTTTCCCGCAATTGAGCGCCGCGCAGTTGACCGTAAGCGTCCACCAGTTCGGCAATCATGGTGACTTGCAGTTGGTACAGATCGGCTTCGGCCGCTTGCTGGTCGGCGTCGCTGGCTTCCAGATTGCGCTGGATGCGTCCGAACAGGTCCAGCTCCCAGGCCATGTCCAGACCCAGGTCGTAGCGTTCGCTATTGACCCGTTTGGTGGTCTGGCCAGGAATCTGACCTTTGGCCAAGTCGCTGCTGGCGCGGCTGGTGATGGTCGGCATCGCGTCGTTGCTGGCGTCATCGCGGATCGCCCGGGCGGCTTTCCAGCGGGCGAATGCCACGCGCAGTTCACGGTTGCCTTGCAGCGATTGAGTCACCAACTGGTTGAGAGTCGGATCGTCGAACTGCTGCCACCAGATGCCTTCGAATTTCGAACGGTCGAAGTTCTTCTGGCCGGCGGCGCCGTCGGTGGCGGACGTGATGTTCGCCGCCTCCGTCGTCGGGGTCTTGTAGTCAGGGCCGACGGCGCAGGCACTCAGGGCCAGCACCAGCAGGCTCGGCAGGAAGACTTTCAGACTCATTGGTGCGCCTCCAGTGGCTTTTGAAGATTTTGCGCCTTGGCCGCTTTGCGCGCTTCGCTGCGCTCCACGAAGTTGCGGATCAGCACATAGAACACGGGGGTCAGCAGCAGACCGAAGAAGGTCACACCGAGCATCCCGGAGAACACTGCCACACCCATGGCATGACGCATCTCGGCACCGGCACCGCTGGAGAACACCAGTGGCACCACCCCCATGATGAACGCGAACGAGGTCATCAGGATTGGCCGCAGACGCAGACGGCAGGCTTCCAGTACAGCGGCCAGCGGATCGAGGCCTTCTTCCTGCTTATCCTTGGCGAACTCGACGATCAGAATCGCGTTCTTACAGGCAAGTCCCACCAGTACGATCAAGCCGATCTGGGTGAAGATGTTGTTGTCGCCGCCAGAGATGATCACACCGGTGATGGCCGACAGCAGGGTCATCGGTACGATCAGGATCACCGCCAGTGGCAGGCTCCAGCTTTCGTATTGAGCCGCGAGCACCAGGAACGCCAGCAATACGCAGAGCGGGAACACGAACAGCGCAGTGTTGCCGGACAGAATCTGCTGGTAGGTCAGGTCGGTCCACTCGTAAGTCATGCCGTTCGGAAGTTCATCCTTGAGCAGTTTCTCGATGGCTTTTTCGGCCTGGCCAGAGCTGTAGCCCGGAGCTGCCGCACCGTTGATCTCAGCGGTGATGAAGCCGTTGTAGTGCATCACGCGATCCGGGCCCGAGGTGTCGCTGACCTTGATGAAGGTCGCCAGCGGGATCATTTCGCCTTTGTTATTGCGTACTTTCAGCTGGCCGATCTGGTCGGATTCGAGGCGGAACTGTTGCTCTGCCTGAACGTTGACCTGATAGGTACGACCGAAGCGGTTGAAGTCGTTGGCATACAGCGAACCCAGGTAGATCTGCAGGGTGTCGAAGATGTCGCTGACGGCCACGCCGTGGGTCTTGGCTTTTTCGCGGTCGATGGCGGCATCGACCTGCGGCACGTTCACGGTGTAGCTGGTGAACAGGTTGGCCAGTTCCGGAACGTTATGGCTCTTGGCAATAATGTTCATGGTTTCCTTGTACAGCTCTTCGTAGCCCAGGTTGCCCCGGTCTTCGATTTGCAGGCGGAAACCACCAATGGTGCCCAGGCCTTGTACCGGCGGCGGCGGGAAGATCGCCATGTAGGCTTCCTGAATCCCGGCGTACTGGCCGTTCAAGGCACCGGCAATCGCACCGGCGGACATGCTCGGGTCTTTACGCTCGTCGAACGGTTTCAGGGTCACGAACACGATGCCGGCGTTCGGGCTGTTGGTGAACCCGTTGATCGACAGGCCCGGGAACGCTACGGCGCTTTCCACGCCAGGCTGTTTCAGTGCCAGGTCGGACATGCGCTTGATCACGTCTTCGGTACGATCCAGGCTGGCGGCGTCCGGCAGTTGCGCGAAGGCCACCAGGTATTGCTTGTCCTGGCCGGGTACGAAACCGGTCGGCGTGCTGGAGAAACCGAAGAAGGTCAGCACCATCAGACCTGCGTACAGGAAGAGGGCGATGCCGCTGCCACGGATGACCCGGCGCACGGTACCGACGTATCCATGGCTGGCGCGGTCGAAGAAACGGTTGAACGGACGGAACAGCCAGCCACCGAAGATCCTGTCCAGCACTCGCGAGAAGCGGTCTTTCGGTGCGTCGTGACCTTTAAGCAACACAGCGGCCAGCGCTGGCGACAGGGTCAGCGAGTTGAAGGCCGAGATCACGGTCGAGATCGCGATGGTCAGTGCGAACTGCTTGTAGAACTGGCCGGTGAGGCCCGAGATGAATGCCGCCGGAACGAACACCGCACACAGCACCAGCGCCGTGGCAATGATCGGGCCGGTCACTTCACCCATGGCCTTTTTGGTCGCATCGAAGGGGTTGAGCCCCAGTTCAATGTTCCGCTCGACGTTCTCCACCACCACGATGGCGTCGTCCACCACAATACCGATCGCCAGTACCAGGCCGAACAGCGACAGGGCGTTGAGCGAGAAGCCGAACAGGTGCATCACCGCAAACGTACCGATCAACGATACCGGCACCGCCACCAACGGAATGATCGAGGCGCGCCAGGTCTGCAGGAACAGAATCACTACCAGAACCACGAGGATCAGTGCTTCGAAGAGGGTGTGAACCACCGCCTCGATGGAGCCGCGCACGAAGATCGTCGGGTCATAGACGATGCTGTAGTCCATGCCTTGCGGGAAGCTTTTCTTCAGTTCTTCCATCTTGCCGCGAACTTCGTTCGAGATTTCTATGGCGTTGGAGCCAGGACGCTGGAAGATCGGGATCGCTACGGCCGGCTGGTTGTTCAGCAACGAACGCAGGGCGTACTGACTGGAACCCAGTTCGACGCGGGCGATGTCCTTCAGACGCGTGATTTCACCGTTGTCGCCAGCGCGAATGATGATGTTCTCGAACTCTTCCTCGGAGACCAGACGGCCCTGAGTGTTGACCGACAACTGGAAGCTCTGGGCATTCGGGGCAGGGGGCGCGCCCAGTTGGCCGGCGGCCACCTGACGGTTCTGCTCACGAATCGCGGTCACCACATCAGTCGCGGTCAGATTGCGCGAAGCGGTCTTGTTCGGGTCGAGCCATACACGCAGCGAGTAGTCGCCCATACCGAACAGCTGCACGTCACCGACACCACCGAGGCGAGCGAGCTCATCCTTGATGTTGAGGATCGCGTAGTTGGACAGGTACAGCATGTCGTAGCGTTTGTCCGGCGAGGTCAAGTGCACAACCATGGTCAGGTCGGGCGAAGCCTTGTCGACGGTGATACCGATGCGCGTCACTTCTTCTGGAAGTTTCGGCTCGGTCCGGGTCACGCGGTTCTGAACTTGCACCTGCGCGTTGTCCAGGTCGGTACCCAGGGCGAAGGTGATGGTCAGGGTGATCTTGCCGTCAGCGGTGGACTGCGAGGACATGTACAACATGTTCTCGACGCCGGTGATGGCCTGCTCCAGCGGAGCCGCCACGGTTTCACCGATGACTTTTGGGTTGGCGCCCGGGAAGTTGGCACGCACCACCACGGTCGGTGGCACGACTTCCGGGTATTCGCTGATCGGCAACTGGAACAGCGAAATCGCACCGGCGATCAGGATCAACAGCGACAGCACCGCTGCGAAGATCGGCCGTGAAATGAAGAATTGGGAAAAATTCATCGGAGTTGTCGTCCCTTAACCGCGTGGGGTCGCAGCAGCCAGTTTCACAACCGAACCCGGCGCACCTTTGGCAGGTGCGACTTTGGGCAGGTTGCTGGCTTCCAGCGCTTGTCGTTGTTGAGCGAGAGCGGCAATGGTTTGCTCGCTGGCCATCGGGATCACTTCAGGCGAAACCGGGGAGCCAGGACGAACCCGTTGCAGACCCTTGACGATAATCGTGTCGTCCTTGTTCAGGCCGCTGCGCACGATACGCAGGCCTTCGATCTTCGGACCGAGTTCAACGGCGCGGTAGGCGGTCTTGTTGTCGCCATCCATCACCAGCACGAACTTCTTGCCGAGGTCGGTACCGACCGCTTCATCATTGATCAACATGGCGTTGTAGGTGCCGCTGCCGACCAGTTTCAGGCGTGCATACAGACCCGGGGTGTAGGTACCGTCGCTGTTGTCGAACACGGCGCGACCACGGATGGTGCCGGTTTTCGGGTTGACCTGGTTGTCGACGAAGTTCATCTGACCCAGGTGCGGGTTGCCGTCTTCATTGGACAGGCCCATGTACACCGGGGTGGTTGCACCGCGCTGACCCTGACGGGCGAGTTGGGTGTATTTGAGGAACACACGCTCGTCGGCGTCGAAATAGGCGTAGACCTTGTCGGTGGAAACCACGCTGGTCAGCGCAGTGGTGTCGGCGGTCACCAGGTTACCGGCGGTGATCTCGGCACGGCTGACGCGGCCGCTGATTGGCGCAGTGACGCGGGTGAAGCTCAGGTTCAGTTTGGCCAGATCCAGTTGCGCTTGCAGCGCGCCGACAGCAGCACGGGCTTCTTGGGCAGCGCTGGTGCGCGAGTCGGCCAGTTCGGCGGAGATGGCGTTGCTGGCACGCAGGCGTTCGCCACGGCCGGCTTCGTTTTCACTGCGGGTGGCATTGGCGCGGGATTGGGCTACCAGAGCTTCGAGGCGGCGGACCTCGGCCTGGAACGGACGCGGGTCGATCTGGAACAGCAGGTCGCCTTTCTTGACCAGCGCACCTTCGGTGAAGGCGACTTCGTCGATCTGGCCTGACACCCGCGGACGGATTTCAACGGTTTCCGGCGCCTCGAGACGCCCGGTGAATTCGTCCCACTCGTTGACCGGTTGTTCCAGCACCTTGGCCACGCTGACTTTGGCAGCAGGCATGGTGGCGGCGGTCTCCGGAGTCTTGCCGCAGGCGCTCATCACCAGCACGGCCAACATAGCCAACGGGAAGCGCAAATGTTTGAGTGATTGTTCCATGGATGCATCCGCCAATGTATTGAAGATGGGCGGATGATGCTCGGCGGGTAGATGGCAAACGAATCGAATGACACGAAGGTAACTATCATTCGGAATGATATAAGCCCGAGCGAAGCCCTCTAGCATGCGCCTTTCGTTAGGGGGCTATCAATTGGGCTGATGACAAAGCTGTGTTGCGCGGCGAGCAAGAATTCAGACGATTAAATGTTGGTCGCGAAAACAAAGAGACGGCCATGGCGGCCGTCTCGATCAACGTAGTGCAGGCTGACTCAGTTGATGCCTTTGCGGTTCGGGCCGAAGCGGTTCGGACCTGGCTGGCTGTCTTGCACCAGGAACACCAGGTTGACGATCGGCAACAGCAACCACCAGCCGCTGCGGTCAGTGTCGTGCATGCGGCGTACACCTACCGCGATACTCGGCAACAACATCACCAAGCTGTAAAGGTTGTAAAGGACGCCCTTGGTATTGAGCATCGCATCGAGAACACCGATGACAATGCAGATACCCATGTTGATCAGAATAAACATCCAGTATTCACGGCGGGTGGCGCGCCCTTTGAATTCCGCGAAATTCTTCAGTGCTTCGACGTATGGGTTACCCGTCGTGATGGCCGGCCCGCTTGCATAGGTCGGTTGGGCCTGTTGGGTCGCCTGAGGCGCCCCGCACTGCGGACAAGCCAAGGCCAGGGTGCTTATTTCCTTCGCGCAACCGCGGCAGAAAACCATGCTCATATTTTTTCCCTAAAATTATTCAATCGATAGGCAGGACACAACGAACGCAGTAAGACCGGACAGAATAATGCCGGCGATCGCGAGGTTTCTTCCTGGATGTTTTTGGTTGATGCAGACAATGCCGCAAGTGAGGCCCGCGATGCTGAGAATACCCACACCGACAATCGCGTCCCTGTCCCATTCGGAATCATCAAACAGGGTGAGTGCGCTGATAATTCCGAGGATCAACGAAACGATGGCCAGCCAAGGCATTTCGGCTTGCGTTTGCGTTTGCGGCACGGAGGCCTGTTGGGCGGCCCCGCATTGGGGGCAAGTGAGCGCCGTTTCGTGAAGCTCCTTGGCGCAAGCACGACAATAGACCATTGCCATCGTTTTCCTTAACTGAGTGCGAATGCCCGACCCTCCATCGGTCCGGGCGGCGGTAAATTAAACTTTATTACCGGATTTGTCATTAGGCACTTTGCCAGTATCCGCATCGCTCGCCGGGAAAATCAGGTCTTGCGCTACTGAAGGCTATCCGGATCCCCAAAAAACATCTGAATCCGCGACCGCAGCCACCGCTCACCCGGATCGTTATCCTGCGACCCACGCCACGCCATATGCAGTTCAAACGTGCGTGTCGGCAACGGTGGATCTTCGGCGCGCAGACCACCAGCCGCCGTCAGCGCGTCCGCCGTGTAATCGGGGACGGTCGCGACGATATCGGTGCCCGCCAGCAGCGTCCCCAGTCCGTTGAACTGCGGCACCGCCAGTACCACGTGCCGTTTACGCTCGAGTTTTTCCAGCTCTTCATCGACGAAACCACTGAGGTCGCCGGCAAACGACACCAGCGCATGCGGTCGGGCGCAGTAATCGTCCAGGCTCAACGGCCCCGGCACAGTATCGGCGCGCAGCAATTTGGGTGCGCTACGGCGCAGGACTTTGCGTTTGGCGTTGGCCGGCAGGTCGGTGGTGTAGCTGACGCCGATGGAGATTTCGCCGGAGGCGAGCAGGCCGGGCATCAGGATGTAGTTGACGCGGCGCACCACCAGGACGATGCCGGGCGCTTCGGCGCGCAGGCGCTTGAGCAGCATTGGCAGCAGCGCGAATTCGACGTCGTCCGACAGACCGATGCGGAACACCGAAGTGCTGGTCGCCGGGTCGAATTCCGCTGCGCGGCTGACGGCCGTCGAAATCGAGTCGAGGGCCGGGGAGAGCAAGGCGAAGATTTCCACCGCGCGGGCGGACGGCTCCATGCTGCGCCCGGTGCGCACAAACAAAGGGTCGTCGAACAGGCCGCGCAGGCGAGAAAGCGCGGCGCTGATCGCCGGCTGGCCGAGAAACAGCTTTTCCGCCGCACGGGTCACGCTGCGCTCATGCATCAGCGTTTCGAACACGATCAACAGGTTGAGGTCGACACGACGCAGGTCATTACGATTCATCTGGAGTCCTGGCAGAGTCATCAAGCTTGACGAGAGCGACCATATGAGAACAATGGCCGGCATGAATCTTACGGGGAAAGGCTGGTAGTCTGCACCGGGTAATTCAGCTTTACTGAGAAGGCGGCAGCAGTTTTTTCATGGATTTTCTCAATGCTGACCATGCTGCGGAATCAATGACAGGCATGTCGACTATTAATAGCCACTGATAGTCTTGGCTGGAAAGCCCAGATAGAGTTCATGGCATTAGAGGTTACTTTGACGAGGTTTGCGATGTCCCGCACGATCCGTTTTCACAAGTTTGGTCCAGCCGAGGTGCTCAAATGCGAAGAGCATGCGGCTGCTCAGCCAGGTCCTGGCGAAGTGCAGGTGCGTGTCGAGGCGATCGGCATCAGCTGGTATGACACGCTCTGGCGCCAGAATCTGGCGTCGTCCCAGGCGCGTCTGCCTTCCGGCCTCGGTCATGAAATGGCCGGCGTGGTCACGGCCATCGGCGACGGCGTCGAAGATCTGGCCGTGGGCGACAAGGTGGCTAGCTTCCCGGCCGAGAGCCCCAATGATTACCCGGTCTATGGCGAACTGATCGTTCTGCCGCGCACCGCGCTGACCCGTTATCCCGACGTGCTCAGCCCGATTGAAGCCAGCGTGCATTACACGCCGCTGTTGATCGCCTATTTCGGTTACGTTGATCTGGCACGGGTCAAACCCGGGCAGTTCGCCCTGGTGACCGACGCCAGCCACTGTGCCGGTCCGTCCTTCGTCCAGTTGGGCAAGGCGCTGGGTGTGCGGGTGATTGCTGCCACCAAAACGGCAGAGGAGCGTGAGTACCTGCTGTCTCTCGGTGCCGAGAAAGTGATCGTCACCGAAGAAGAAGACCTGTTGATGCGGATCAACAAGATCACCGACAACCGCGGTGTCGACGTGGTGTTCGACGGTCTAGGCGGGCCACAGATGTCGCTGCTCGGCGATGTGCTGGCACCGCGTGGCAGCCTGGTGCTGTACGGCCTGCAGGGCGGCAACCAGACGCCATTCCCGGCCTGCGCAGCGTTCCAGAAGAACATTCAGTTCTTCGTGCATTGCATCGGCAACTTCACCGGCAAGCCGGAGCTCGGCATCGTTCAGGATCACGTCGCCTTGCAACGTGCCTTGCGTGATATCAACCAGCTCACTGCCGACCGTGTGCTGCTGCCGCTCAAGACTCGTGTGTTTCCGTTCAACGAGTTTGTCGAAGCTCACCGCTACATGGACGAATGCCCATGTCGCGAGCGGGTTGCCCTGCAAATCGAAACTGCCTGACCTTTCCATTCAGAGTCCGTGGCCCCACGGACTCTTGTGCGTTTAATCCTTCAGATATCGAGAAACCCCTGGGTCAGACGCCTGGGGACGTTCAGCAACTGAACTGGTTTTTGCTCTCGATCTGTATCTTCTAATTGCCCTCCAGACCCTGATAATTGAATGACTACTTTCATCTCAAGGAATGAGCTATGTCTGTGCATTCTATTTGTTCTGTGCAGTATCAAACGGCTGTTTATCATCGCACCTCAAACTTCTGTTTAAAGTTTGTAGGGCTGCCATGTAATCCCTTCTTTTTTTCTTGTGCTCATTATGTGCAGGGGCTTGTAAGAAGTTTCCTAGGAAAACCCTGCCTTGCGAGGAGTCCAGCAGCGACGGGGCTTTCAGCCATGCCGATCGTGATTCTTAAATGCCATGCGCTCAACTGTTTCAAATAACTACAAAAACATAAGTGTTAGCATTTAAGCGTCTATTAATTAATGAAGAATGATTGCGCGTCCGCCATTTTTGGCCGCGCGATATAAAACCTTTGATACCGGGTGAAGTACTGATGAGCACGATCCATGATCAGGCAATGAACTATGTCTACCAGCAAGTTCTGCAACGACTGCTGAGTTTCTTTTCCCGGGCCGAGCGCACGGCATTGCAGCTGTTGATCCAGCGTCTGGCGGTCGCTGCCGGGGGCATGGATCGCATCGGTGAATTCAAGGTGTTGGTGATTCAATCCGGCACACGCGACTGTTGCTACAGCCTGGCCCTGTTGCGCGCGGCGCAGTTGAGCATCGCCGGCCGCGCACCTGCCACGTTTCAGTTGAGAGTCGCGACCCTGCGGTGCAACGGCGTACCGGCTTCGGCGTTGCACAACCTGCATCGCAGTTTCAGTGCACTGTTTCTGCATGATGACCCGAGGGTCGAGTTGTTGATGGTCGATCATCGGGAAATCCTGCCTTTCAACCATCTGGCGCCCATTTGTGATGATGGGCGCGAGGCCGGCAGACTCGACCTACTGATGGTGGGGCATCGCCGTGAATGGGATGAGGATCTGACATTGTGGGATGACCAGTATCTGACCACCGCTGAGTTCTATGGCCAGGTCGCCCGATGGAGCAATGGTGTCGATGCCTTGATCAGCAGCGACAACGCGCGCCGTCAGGAGCAGTTTCTCGATGGTCTGGACAGGGCAGTGCGCAAGGTCGGGATTGGCGAGTTGTCGCGAAAGGGCGGAGGGTTCGATGAGCTGTTCAGTCTGCTCGACAGCCTCGGCGGCGATTGTTATCGCGAACTCTACTCGCAAGACGATCGGGTGCCTTGGCGCCCCCTCGGCGAGTTCGAAGCCTGTCGTCGCACCAGCTATATCGGTATCGACGATATGGTCGTCGGCAAAATGGAGGAACGCTGGCCCTTGCTCAGCGATTTCCTCGGGTTTCAGGCCGACGATCTGATGCTTGAAGCGCGCACCGGCGAGTGCGCTGATCCCCTGGTCGGTGCGTTCCTGAAAGGTTTGCAGGCCAGTTACACCGAAGGCCGGACCTATGAAACCGGCGTATCGGACTATCTGCAGCAATGCCTGGCGACGATGCGCCGCAGAAACACGCCAGAGCAGGTTTGCGAACGTTTTGTCTCCACATTCGGCAACTCTTGCGATCTAGCCGAGCAACGGTCGCTGGCTGCGTCGTCCCTGCAAAAGAATCTCGGCCTCAACGAGTCGCAACTGGTGTGCCTGCTGTTCGCTCCCTTCAACGATGCCGGTGCCGGTCTCGAGCGATTCCTGCGCACCTGTCATCCGGGGATGCTGGTCGCCATGCCGGACCTGCACCGCGCCATGCAGGGCCTGCACGCACCGGAGCAGGTCTTGCAATGGATGACCGATGTCAGCGGCTTGCCACTGCGACTGATCTGCCGGTTGTATGCAATGGGGGCTGTCCGGACAGGCGAGCACGTCGCACAAGCGCAGGAGTTGCCCGAGCGCGAGGTGACTCTTGGCGACCGCTCGGCGGAAGGTTGAATGGGATTTTGCTGCCCGATCACACGGACGTCTATGCGGACGTACGCTCATGAGTGAGCCGAGAGAATCTGATTTTGCCTACCAGGCGGTCTATCGCTACCTGACGCAACTGATCAGTGAGCCGGGCAACCAGGGAGCGATTCGACTGCCATCGTTGAGGCAGTTGGCCGAGCGGTTGAACGTGTCGATCTCGACCATTCAATACGCCTACGCACTGCTGGAGAAAGAAGGCCGGGTCTATTCCGTGGCCAAATCCGGATATTTCGCGCAGCCTACATCGTCGGTCATGTCGCCCGGGCGCGGCGGTGATTTGCTGGAAACGGTGTACGTCAATGCCAGATGCAGTGGCATGCAGGTATTGAGCGCCGATGAGCCGGCGTCGATCCAGCCCCTCGATCGCCCCTTGCTGATGCTTGAACGAGAGTTGTTGCGCCAGTATCCCCGACACCTGCAAACGCCGGCCCAGCCTTGCGGCGAGCTGGAGCTGCGCACGCTGCTGGCGGCCCGCTACACGTCATCGGCCGCCCATTGCTGGCACGCCGAAGATGTCTACATCGGTGCCGATCTGCGAGGAGTGCTGGAAATCCTGATCGCCGTCCTTGAGCTGCGCCACGCGACCGTGGTGATCGAATCGCCTTGCGACTGGATGATCCTGCGCTTGTTTCAGTCCGCCGAGGTTCAGGTGATCGAGTTGCCGCTGCAGCCAGACGGGGCATTCGATCCGCAGAAACTCCAGAGACTGCTTGAAAGCGAGCGGGTGCGATTGATCCTGCTGTCCTCCCGATTGAACATGCCCCACGGGAGTCGTATCCCGCCGGCCAGCCGTGAGGCCATTGCGCATTTGCTGCTGAGTCATGGCACCTGGTTGCTCGAAAATGACTGCCACGGCGACTTGCTGGACGACGCCGAAGGGGAACCGCTGCGCGAGTTGGTGGATCCCGACCGTCTGCTGGTGTTTTCCATGTTCGAAAAAGTCATCGGGGTCGAGGCGCCCTATGGTTTTGTCCTGTCGCGGCAATGGCGCGCGGACCTGCAGCGTCACTTCCTGTTGCGTTCGTTTCGCCTTTCACCAATCCGCCAGAAAGCGATCGCCCGACTCTACGCGAGCGGGCGGGTCGACCAGCATCTGCCGGTGCTCAAGCGCTTGCTCAGGGAACGCCGAACGCAATGGATCGATTTGATACGCGAACGTCTGGGGGACATTCTGCACGTCATCGAACCTGAGGGCGGTGCGACGATCTGGCTGCATTCTGCGCGCCCGGTCGTGATGGACGCGGTGTTTCAGCGGCTGCTCAAGCAACATGTGCTGATTGCACCGGGGGAGTTGTTCAGTCTCAGAGGGTTGCACGCGCAGCACATGCGTTTGAGCGCGATTGGTGGTACGGAACACGAGTTGTTAAGACTTGTCGGACTGCTTGGGGATGCGTTGCGACTGGCTCCGCGGACAGATGCGCGAAAACACTCGGCTTGTACGCAATAGACCCCATCGCACTCCGGACAAACTGCCAGTAAACTCCGGTGTAATTTCCTGAACCACTCTATTTCAGAGGTTTTGCATGACACTCAGTCCTTTTGCGGGCAAACCGGCACCGGCAGAATTGTTGGTCGACATCCCGCGACTGGTTACGGCGTATTACACCGGTCAACCCGACGCCTCGGTTTCCACCCAGCGCGTGGCGTTCGGCACCTCCGGGCACCGGGGCAGTTCCTTTGATTTGAGTTTCAACGAGTGGCACGTTCTGGCCATCAGCCAGGCGATCTGCCTGTATCGCGAAGCCCAGGGCATCACCGGGCCGCTGTTCGTCGGCATTGACACGCATGCGCTGTCGACCCCGGCCGGGGCGAGCGCCCTGGAAGTACTGGCGGCCAACGGCGTGACCGTAATGATCGCCGAAGGCGATGAATACACGCCGACCCCGGCGGTTTCTCACGCCATTCTTTGCTACAACCGTGGTCGCACCACGGGGCTTGCCGACGGCATCGTCATCACCCCATCGCACAACCCGCCACAAAGCGGCGGCTACAAGTACAACCCAACCAACGGCGGCCCGGCCGACACTCACATCACCAAGTGGATCGAAGCCAAGGCCAACGAACTGCTGGCCAACAAACTGGCCGGCGTCAAACGCATCAGCTACGACCAAGCGCTCAAGGCCGAAACCACCCACCGTCACGACTACGTCAACACCTACGTCGCCGACCTGATCAACGTCATCGACTTCGATGCCATTCGCGGCGCCAAACTGCGCCTGGGTGTCGATCCGCTGGGCGGAGCAGGGGTGCGCTACTGGTCGGCGATTGCCGAGCACTATCGTCTTGACCTGGACGTGGTGAACAAGGAAGTCGACTCGACGTTCCGCTTCATGACCGTCGACTGGGACGGGCAGATCCGCATGGACCCATCGTCCAGCCATGCCATGCAAGGCCTGATCGGTCTGAAAGAGCGCTTTGACGTGGCGTTCGCCTGCGACCCGGATCACGACCGTCACGGCATCGTCACACCGTCCGGCGGCCTGCTGGCACCGAACAACTACCTGGCGGTGTCGATCGACTACCTGTTCCAGAACCGTCCGCAATGGCGTGCCGACGCAGCCGTGGGTAAAACCGTGGTCAGCAGCGGCCTGATCGATCGCGTGGCCATGCGTCTGGGCCGTCGCCTGTACGAAGTACCGGTCGGCTTCAAATGGTTTGCCGATGGCCTGTTCGACGGCTCGCTGGGTTTTGGCGGCGAAGAAAGCGCCGGCGCCTCGTTCCTGCGCAAGGACGGCGGTGTCTGGAGCACCGACAAGGACGGTCTGATTCCAGCCCTGTTGGCTGCCGAAATGACCGCCCGCACCGGCCGCGACCCAAGCCAGGCCTACCGTGCACTGACTGATGAGCTGGGCGAGCCGTTCTCGGTGCGTGTCGACGCCAAGGCCAATCCTGAGCAGAAAGCGCTGCTGAGCAAGCTGTCGCCAGAGCAGGTCACCTCGACCGAACTGGCGGGCGAGAAGATCCAGAGCATTCTCAGCAAGGCTCCAGGCAACGATCAGGCCATTGGCGGTCTGAAAGTGATGACCGAAAACGGCTGGTTCGCTGCACGTCCGTCGGGCACCGAAGATATCTACAAGATCTACGCCGAAAGCTTCATCGGCGACGACCACCTCAAGCAACTGGTGGCCGAAGCGCAAACTCTGGTAGACGGTGCGATCAGCACCAAATAAATCCAGACAACGGAAAAGGGCGACCCTGAGGTCGCCCTTTTTTGTGCCCGCGATTCGCCGATCAGGCCAGATCCACCAACACGATCTCGCTGTCTTCCAGCGCCGTGACGGTCAACACCTGTTCATCAGCCACCGCCACACCGTCGCGAGCTTGTGCGCGCAAACCATTGACTTCAATGACACCCGTAGCCGGAACCAGATAGGCACGACGTCCGGCATCGAGGCGATATTCAGCGGTTTCCCCGGCCTTGATATTGGCTGCCACCAAACGCGCATCGGCGCGGATGCGCAGGCTCTGATCGTCACCGTCCTTGCCGCTGGCGAGGGTCACGAAACCTTCGCGGTCGCCTTTCGGGAACGGTTTGGCGCCCCAGGACGGTGGTGCGCCGGTTTCGGTCGGCAGAATCCAGATCTGGAAGATCTTGGTGTCCGTGGCTTCCAGGTTGTATTCACTGTGGGCGATTCCGGTGCCGGCGCTCATGACCTGCACGTCGCCAGCCTCGGTGCGGCCCTTGTTACCCAAGTTGTCCTGGTGGGTGATCGCACCTTCACGCACGTAAGTGATGATTTCCATGTCGCGGTGCGGGTGAGTAGGGAAGCCCGTGCCGGCGGCAATGATGTCGTCGTTCCACACGCGCAGGTTGCCCCAGCTCATGCGTTGCGGATCGTAGTACTCGGCGAACGAAAAATGGTGATGGGCATCCAACCAGCCGTGATGGGCGCCGCCCAGCGAGCTGAAAGGTCTGAGTTCAAGCATGATCGTCTCCTCAAAAGGTTCGTCATGGGGCGTGATGCCTGAGCCACGAAGCGAGACCGGTGATTGATGGCAGGCATCATCTATCAGTCAATCATCGAGAAAAAGCGTAAAAAGTGCGGCATTCCCATCGAATCGATTGATATGAAAAAAGCTCGAAATCGTCTCATCCCACCTTCAGTTCATCGCCTAAACCAATGACCTGTAAGCATTTCGCTAGAACAAAAAAGCAAATGCAGACACCATAGCCCTCAACAGCCTCACATCCGGAGTCCGTCAGCGTGGCGCAACACACCCCCGATCTTCCTCCCGAACTTCGTCCCCTGGCCGAGATGCCCTGGTTCAAACGCCTGGCGGCGCGCTTCCTTGGGCACGGCCTGACGCAACTGCGTGCCCAGCACCGGGCTTCGTGGTTGCACGGCCAGGCCGACGGTTTTCGCAGCGGGCATACCGCCGGCGTGGATTACGGGTACAAGGAAGGCAAGGCTGACGGGCTGGAAGAGGGCCGCCAGGTCTTGTTGATCCGCGACAGCCGTAATACCGAACACCGGCCACCGGGTATCGACAATCACCTGTTCGACGACTGGCGCCTGCCACTCAGCGCAGAGCTGAAGAAGCGCATGAAAGCCGACGTCGCGCGCCTGTTACCGGCCCATGCACAGCCAAGCGTTGCGCAATGGAAGATGATTTTCAGCGATACCCCGTCAACCTCGGTGATTGCCGGCGCCGGAGCCGGCAAGTCGACCACGCTGGTGCTGCGGATCCTGATGCTGACTCACTACCTGGGATTTGAGCTGGATTCGATGACCGTGGTGACGTTCACCCGCGAGTCGCGCAAGGACTTCATCAACAAACTGATCGAACTGTTCGCATTGTGGGGCCGGGCACTGAGTCAGAAAGACGCGCGGGATCTGGTGCGCACCTTCCACTCGCGGATCTTGCCGATGGTTCGCAGTTTGCCGGGGTTCGAGCGCTTGCAGGCATTCGAAAACCTCAGCCACCGCGCGCAGGGTGGGGACGAGGACGTCGACAGCAATCCGTTCGATCTGCGCATCAACGACGCGCAACGCCAGCAGCTAAACGCCTGCTACCACCGTCTCTACAAAGAAGACCCGCGCTTTGCGCAATTGATCCAGCCGTTGTCCCGGCACGCCTTGCAGCTCAAGGAGCTGGAACGCGATCACCCGGACGTGCAAAAGCGCGTCGCTGTAACGGAGCTGGCAGCTCGCCGCGATGAAGAGCTGTGCGACATGATCGAGGACATGTGGCTCCGCGCCGGCGCTTGGCCTATCAAGGGCATCGAACCGAGCCGCCAGACATTCGAAATCAACGGAGCGTCCTTCCATTGCCACGGCTACATTCCGAGCCTGGACGCGTGGGTGGTATTGGGCTTCGACCCTCGGGAAAACCCGCAGGTCTGCCGCCCCAACGCCAAGCTGACAGTGCGTGCAGAGTGGGCAGTCAAGCGCACCCTGTTTCAAGCTTTCTGTCGTAAGCCATTGATTTGGCTGGATAGTTATGAGTCGTCAAAGCGTCTATTGGCCACACTGGCAGGTGATGTGAGCGCCGGTCCCGGCTTCGACTACAAGGTCAAGGGTGAGCTCGCGTCCGCGCCATTGCTCGACTGTTTTGTCGCCGCCGCAGGCTTCATCGAGAACCTGGGCCTGGATGTGCCGGACGCCGTTGGCCGCATGAGTTTCGCCAAGGACGATCCGGACCGGTTTTTCTTCGAAGCCTTGAGCCTGTTCTGGCGAGCCCTGGAAGACCATTTGCTGGATCAGAAGCCGCCGGTCATGACCTACAACCGCATGTTCGCGCTGTTCAGCGAGCATTCGCCGGAAAACTTCAAGCTGCTCAGCGATGAGTTGCTGCGGCCGATGTCGCACCTGATGATCGATGAGTTTCAGGACGTTTCGCCGCAGATCGTCTCGTGGATTCGCGCCAGCCTCTCGGAAATCCGCAGTCGCGGCCCGGCCATGCACGTCGGACGAGGCGCGCAGCGATCGTCGCTGCTGTGCGTAGGCGATGACTGGCAGTCGATCTACGGCTGGCGCGGCAGTTCGCCGAGTTACTTCATGGAGTTCAACAAGGAGTTCCCGTCACCGAGCACGACCCGGGTGATGCTCAGCGACAACTATCGCAGCCATCAGCACATCATCGACGCGGCGGAGCACATCGTTCGTGCAGCGCCGGCGATTCCCGGCAAGAAGGCCAAGGCCAGCGGCGAGGAGAGGCCGTTGCAACCGGTCAACGTACTGGAGCGCGACGATCAGGCACTCGGCCAGCGCCTGGCAGAACACTATCGAAAGGGCGATTCAATCCTGATGCTCTATCGAAAAAGCAGCGATAAGTTATTGATTGAGCAGCATATTCAGTCTGTAATTAATGTGGATTCGAGCTTGCCGTACGAGTCTCGTCGACTGAAACAACTGACCTATCACAGCGCCAAAGGTCTGCAGGCCGACGCGGTTTTTCTGCTGGGCGATTGCCAGCACTTGACCAGTTCGCCGTACAAGAATCAGGTGTATCGCATGGCCGGACTAGGCAAGGCTGGCGACAGCGAGCCGTACGACAGCGCGCAAAAAGACGAAATCCTGCGCCTGGCCTACGTCGGTATCACCCGTGCAGTCAGCCATTGCTACTGGTATGTCGAGCCGCAGGACACTCAAGCGGTCAACATGCCTCGGGCCTCGGACCGGGTCGCCAAAGGCAAACCGTTCTTCGTCGATCATCGTCCGGAAAAGAAAACGGCCTGAATCCAACGCCCATGAAAAAGCCCGCACAAAGCGGGCTTTTTTATTTTAAATCAGCTAGTTACGCGTAACTCTTGAGAGATTCTGGAGGAATGAAAGCCTCCAGTTCGTCCTCGACGGCTTCGATTATTCGTTCCACATCCGCCGCGTTCATCACCGTGGCACAGGGAATACCGGCGATGGCGATCAGGGTTTCGCCGCTGGCCCGATCGAACAGACGCGCGACCAGACTGCTCGGCGCATCCATGGTCGCCTCGAAACCCATGGGATGAAAATGCCAGCGCATCAGCTGGCAGGCATTGGGGAACGTGACCTTGCTTGACCCTTTATTCATGTGTTGCCCGCCTTCTTCATCGAGCGCTTCCGTTTGCTCATGGTAGGTGGGAAGAGCCTTCATTGGCCCAACCGGTGATTGCCTTTAAAAGTAGCATCTGGATGTGAAATTCCTGTGAGAATTTTCAGTTCATTTAGCGATTGCGCGGATTTTTTTGATGTAAGTCACGCTCCACCCCAATCGTCGCCAAAGTGCCATTACGACGGGTTGTTGATGCAGGGCCAGAAGTTGGGCAAGCTCGGTTCTTTTTCCAAGAGTCCCTTATGCACGCCGACGATGACGGCCCGGAACAGACGCGGGCCACGGCCGAAACGGTCATGCGCTATCACCTGTGCTGGAAACACCGGGACCTGGACGGCGTGATGACGCTGTACCACCCGGACATCCAGTACAACGATTTTTTCCAGAATCGCGTGCTCGGCCTCGACGAGTTGCGCGAGTACGTCAGGGTCAGCATGCCGCGTGAATCCGACGAAGCACTGGAGCACTGCGACCGCATCCGCATCGACGGCAACACCGCCTTCATTCAGTACGAAGTGACGTTGCGTGGCGGCAACGGGCTGGTGTCGTTTCGCTCCAGCGAAGCGATCACGGTCAAGGACGGGCAAATCTGGCGGGTCAACGAATACGCTTCGCTGGTGCGCGAACAGGCCGACAGCCCGACGGCAACTAGCCAGCGCCCGGCGGTGAGTCGACTGGGGCTGTCGCCGCGTCAGCTGAGTTTCATGGCCGATGACTTGCAGCAATATTTCCAGCGTCAGCAACCGTACCTCGACCCCGAACTGGACCTGCAACGGGTGGCGAAAGAGTGCGGGTACAGCCGCAATCAGATTTCCTATTTGCTGAATCAGGTGCTGGGGCAAAGCTTTTACCGCTACGTCAATCAGGCGCGTCTGCAACATCTATTGCAGTCGCTGGACAACGCCACGCCGCCGTTGCGCATCGATGAACTGGCCTTCGCTGCCGGTTTCAATTCGCTGTCGGCTTTCTATAGCTGCTTTCGCCAGCACACCGGCCAGTCACCCAAGGCCTACGCCAAGCAAATTTCTTTGCGGACACGCGCGCAAGACAATCCCTGAGTTCTGCCTCTAGGATCGACGCCATCGAAACCTGGATTGGCGGAGTCTTGCATGCCGGCGTGGCGCACTATCAGTTTGTGGATGGATCAACTCGACGAGCCGCTGACCGCGCGCCCGTCGCTTGCGCAGGATCTGGACGTCGACGTGGCGATCATCGGCGCCGGTTACACCGGGCTGTGGACTGCGTACTACCTGAAACAACAGGCGCCGAGCCTGAACATCGCCATCATCGAAGCGCAAACCGCCGGGTTCGGTGCATCCGGTCGCAACGGCGGCTGGTTGATGGGCAATCTGCTGGGCGAGGATCGCCTGCTGGCCGGTCTGTCGCCACAACAACGCCGCGCTTCGTTCGACCTGTTGCACGGCATTCCTGATGAGGTAGAAGTCGTCCTCGAACGCGAAGGCATCGACTGCGATTACCGCAAAGGCGGGGTGCTGTACTGCGCCGCGCGCTATCCCGAACAGGAAGTCAGTCTTCGCGACTACCTGAAAAAACTCCACGCTCAAGGCCTGACCGACGACGATTATCGCTGGCTCAGCCCTGAACAACTGGCGCAGCAGATTCGCATCGCCAAGCCTTACGGCGGCATCTTCGCGCCACATGTGGCGACCATTCACCCGGCGAAACTGGTGCGCGGTCTGGCGCGAACCGTTGAAAGCATGGGGGTGAAGATCTACGAAAACAGCCCGGTCACCCATTGGCAGGCAGGCAGCTTGCGGACCGACACGGCCAGCGTGCGCAGCCGCTGGATCGTCCCGGCCATCGAAGGTTATTCCGTCACGCTGCCACCGCTGGGCCGCTATCAATTACCTGTGCAGAGCCTGATCGTCGCCACCGAGCCGTTGTCCGCCGCGACCTGGGACGCAATCGGCCTCAGTCGAGGCCAGGCTTTCAGCGAATTCAGCCGTCAGGTCACTTACGGCCAGCGCAGCGCCGACAACCGTCTGATCTTCGGCGCCCGTGGCGGTTATCAGTTTGCCGGCAAGCTACGCCACAACTTCGACCTGACCCGCGATGAAGTCGAGCTGCGCCGCTACCTGTTCGGTGAGCTGTTCCCGCAGCTGAAGAACGTCCAGATCACCCACGCCTGGGGCGGTAACCTCGGCATGTCCCGGCATTTCAAACCGCACATGCTCTGCGACCGGGCCAACGGCATCGCGCTGTCCGGCGGCTATGGCGGGGAGGGTGTCGGCGCTTCCAACCTGGGCGGGCGGACGCTTGCGGATCTGATTCTCGAGCGCGACACCGAGCTGACGCAGCAGCCGTGGGTGCTGCCCGACGGCGGGATCCACGCGCTGCGGGCCTGGGAGCCGGAACCGTGCCGCTGGCTCGGCTACAACGCGATCATCAAGAGTTTCGTCCACGAAGACCAGACCCTGGCCAACCCGGCGACCGCGCCCTGGCGGCGCAAGCTTGCCAGCCAGGTGGCCGGGTTCATGGAAGGTTTCATGCACTAAACGTTGTTTACTACGAGACAGGTAACGCCATGAGCATCACCCAATTCAAGAACACCGCCACGTTGCAACTGGATGAGTCCAACCCGGTGGCCGTGCCGCTCGGCACGCCGGTGGCGATTGCCTCGACCACCAGCGTCGAGCGCGACGACGGCGTCGAAACCGGCGTGTGGGAATGCACTCCCGGTCGCTGGCGCCGGCAGATCACCGCTCAGGAGTTCTGCCATTTCATTTCCGGTCGCTGCACGTTCACCCCGGACGACGGCAGCGAAACCCTGCACATACAAGGTGGCGACGCACTGATGTTGCCGGCCAACACGCTCGGGATCTGGGACATCGAAGAAACCGTGCGCAAGACCTATGTCCTGATTTTCTGACGTTTTGATCCTTTTGATTGCCTGCCAACAACAATAGCCAATACAGGAATCGATCCATGATCCGAAAGACCCTCGCGCTCGCACCCTTGATGCTCGCCGTTTCCCTCGCTCAGGCGGCGGATACGGTCAAGGTTTACAACTGGTCCGACTACATCGCGCCGGACACCGCCAAGAACTTCGAAAAGGCCAGCGGCATTGGCGTCACCTATGACGTCTACGACAGCAACGAAACCCTCGACGGCAAGTTGATGACCGGCAAATCCGGTTACGACGTGGTGTTTCCGTCCAACCACTTCATGGCGCGGCAGATCGAGGGCGGGGCGCTGAAGAAGCTCGACAAGAGCCAGTTGCCGAACTGGAAGAACCTCAACCCGGTGTTGCTCAAGGCCTTGCAGACCAACGATCCGGGCAACGAACACGGCTTTCCGTACCTGTGGGGCAGCACCGGCATCGGCTACAACATTGCCAAGGTCAAGGCTGTGCTGGGTGACAACGCGCCGGTGGATTCCTGGGACCTGATCTTCAAACCCGAATACATGGAAAAACTGCAGAAATGCGGTGTGGCGATCCTCGACAACGGTCCGGAACTGTTGCCGGCGGCGCTCAATTACCTGGGCTTGCCGCATCACAGCAAGAACCCCGAGGACTACAAGAAAGCTGAAGCGCTGCTGATGAAAGTGCGGCCGTATGTCAGCTATTTCCATTCCTCGAAGTACACCAGCGACCTGGCCAACGGCGACATCTGCGTGGCCGTCGGTTTCTCCGGCGACATCCTGCAAGCGGAAAACCGCGCCAAAGAAGCGAAGAACGGCATCGAAATCGGCTACGAGATTCCCAAGGAAGGCGCCGCGATCTGGTTCGACATGGTCGCCATGCCCGCCGACGCACCGGACGAGAAGGCCGGCTACGCGTTCATGAACTACCTGCTGCAGCCCGACGTGATGGCCGGCATCAGCAACTACGTGCACTACGCCAATGGCAACGAACAGGCCGACAGCCTGATCGATCCGGCGATCAAGAACGACACCAAGGTTTATCCGAGCCCGGAAATGATGGGCAAGCTGTTCGCACTGGAAGCGATGCCGCTGAACATCGACCGGATCCGCACGCGGGTGTGGAACAAGATTCGGACTGGCAGCTGAAGAAAACAGGCGAGGGCAGTACGGCCCTCGCCTGATATGTACTGTTGAATCAACTTGATATCAAACCACTGGCATTGCACTGATAAAGTGCAGCAAAGTGAGACGCTGCTAACAAAATACAACTTACCGATATTTAATATTTAAATAAGAAATCGTCAGACAATTAGGCAAATTCACCACACTTACAAACTTCTTTCGGCGGCACGCGCTTTGTTTACGGGAGTTTCCCGGAACAGTTCAATTTGATCTCAAAAAAACGCTAGACGTTAGATTTCAAATTGTGTCAGGTTTCTTACGCCTTCATTGGGCGAGTGATAGGACAATCTCGCCAGAGGTTGTCGCTATCGGACAAAAACTGTTCCATTGCTAAACAAGGAAGTGTGTTTATGTCGAAAGTAAAAGCTAATGCTGTTGATACCGCCGAACAGGCTTTCCAGCTGGGCGCGGCGCCGCAACCTCTGGCAGCGACCAGTACGGCGTATAACCAGATCAATAGCTTCAGCCATCAGTACGATCGTGGCGGCAACCTCACGGTCAATGGCAAACCCTCCTTTTCCGTCGACCAGGCCGCAACCCAGTTGCTGCGCGACGGCGCTGCCTACCAGGACAAGGATGGCAGCGGCAAGATCGAACTCACCTACACGTTCCTGACTTCGGTATCGTCCAGCACGATGAACAAGCACGGGATCACCGGGTTCAGTCAGTTCAGTGCTCAACAGAAAGCCCAGGCCGTGCTCGCCATGCAATCCTGGGCCGACGTGGCCAATGTCACCTTCACCGAGAAAGCCTCGGGCGGTGATGGCCACATGACGTTCGCCAACTACAGCGGTGGTGTGGACGGCGCAGCAGCGTTCGCCTACCTGCCGGGTACCGGTCCGGGTTACGACGGCACTTCGTGGTACTTGATCAACAGCGGTTACACGCAGAACAAGACCCCGGATCTGAACAACTACGGTCGTCAGACCCTGACCCACGAAATCGGCCACACCCTTGGCCTGGCGCACCCGGGCGACTACAACGCCGGCAACGGCAACCCGACCTACAACGACGCGACCTACGGGCAAGATACCCGCGGCTACAGCGTCATGAGCTACTGGAGCGAAAGCAACACCAGCCAGAACTTCAGCAAGGGCGGCGTGGAAGCCTATTCCTCCGGCCCGCTGATGGATGACATTGCAGCGATCCAAAAGCTCTACGGCGCCAACATGACCACCCGTACCGGTGACACCACCTACGGCTTCAACTCCAACGCCGGTCGCGATTTCCTCAGCGCCTCGTCGTCGGCCGACAAGCTGGTGTTCTCGGTGTGGGATGCGGGCGGCAAGGACACCTTCGACTTCTCGGGTTTCACCCAGAACCAGAAGATCAACCTCAATGAAGCCTCGTTCTCCGACGTTGGCGGCCTGGTGGGCAACGTGTCCATCGCCAAGGGCGTCACCATCGAGAACGCGATCGGCGGTTCGGGCAACGACCTGCTGATCGGCAACAGCGCGGCCAACGAGCTCAAGGGCGGTGCCGGCAACGACATCATCTGGGGCGCCGGCGGTGCCGACAAGCTGTGGGGCGGCGCGGGTTCGGACACCTTTGTGTTCGCGGCCAGCTCCGACTCCAAGCCGGGTGCGATCGATCAGATCCTCGATTTCGTCAGCGGTCTGGACAAAATCGACCTGACCGGTATCACCAAGGGCGCAGGCCTGCACTTCGTCAGCGCCTTCACCGGCGCGGCGGGTGATGCGGTTCTGACGTCCTCGGGCGGCAACAGCCTGCTGTCGGTGGACTTCTCCGGTCACGGCGTGGCTGATTTCCAGGTCAGCACCGTTGGCCAGGCAGCCACCAGCGACATCGTGGCGTGATGTAACACGGGAAAGCGGCGCGTCGTGCGCCGCTTTCTTCACTTGCATCGCCGTGACCGGTAAGCAAGGCTACGTGCCGGAGTGAAATTTCCTATGAACCAATTCGCTTTTACCCGCAAAGCGGCGGCGTATCTGTTGCCGATGCTGATGATGATTTCTGGAGAAACAACCATGGCAAGCAGCCTGAGACTCGAAGACCCATCGGTATTTGCCGGGCAGTGGCAAGCGACCCTGAGCGACCGCAACGACGCTCCAGAGGCCCAGGCTTTGCAGGACAAACCGTCGAACACTTGTCTTATCGACCTTGAAGCCAACCAGACGCTGGGCAACGGTGCCGATTGCCTGAGCGCGTGGCTGCAAGACAGCGCCATCGGCTGGTTCCCCGATCCGGACGGTCTGTCGATCACCGGCAAGGAAGGCTCAAGAATCCAGTTTTTCAGCCGACAACGTGATGGGCTTTATCTGAGCACTTTGAAGTCGGGCCTGGTGATTACACTCAAGCGTGCTGTACAGCAACCTTGATGACCGAAACCGACTGACAGTTTAAATATAAAGCACCCCGTTACAGTTATAAGCCATAGCGCAATAACACGCAGGCCGGTGTTAATCGGCAAAGTTGTTATTGAAGTGTAAGCAAGTACTGGCGGTGTATGTCCCGCACTCAATGCGGACAATTAATTGAAGTCTCGCCAAGCAGGGCGGGAAATACCATTTCAGGAATAATCAATGAAGATGGCGAAGGCCCCAGCCACCGCTCCCTTATTCAAGGCATTGGGTGACTATAAAAGCATTCTGATCAGCGTCGGATGCTTTACCGCACTGATTAACGTGCTGATGCTGGTGCCCTCCATTTATATGCTTCAGGTCTATGACCGGGTGCTGTCTTCGCAGAACGAAACCACCCTGGCGATGCTGTCGCTGATGGTCGTCGGTTTCTTCGCCTTCATTGGTCTGCTGGAAGTGGTGCGCAGCTTTATTGTGATCCGCATCGGCAGCCAGTTGGAGCGTCGTTTCAATCTGCGGGTCTATCAGGCGGCGTTCGAACGCAATCTGTTCAAGGGCGAGGGCAACGCCGGGCAGTCCCTGGGCGACCTGACCCACATTCGCCAGTTCGTCACCGGGCCTGCGCTGTTCGCGTTCTTCGATGCGCCGTGGTTCCCGGTCTACCTGTTCGTGATTTACCTGTTCAACGTCTGGCTCGGCGTGCTCGCCACGGCGGGTGCGTTGTTGCTGATCGCGCTGGCGTGCATGAACGAATACATGACCAAAAAGCCGCTGGGCGAAGCCGCCGGCTTCTCGCAGAAATCCAGCCAGTTGGCCACCAGCCACCTGCACAACGCCGAAACCATTCAAGCCATGGGCATGCTCGGCGCCTTGCGCAAACGTTGGTTCCAGGTGCATTCGCGCTTTCTCGGTCTGCAAAATCAGGCCAGCGACACCGGCGCGGTGATCAGCTCGCTGAGCAAGACCCTGCGTCTGTGCCTGCAATCGCTGGTGCTGGGCCTTGGCGCACTGTTGGTGATCAAGGGCGACATGACCGCCGGGATGATGATCGCCGGCTCCATCCTGATGGGCCGGGTGCTGAGCCCGATCGACCAGTTGATTGCCGTGTGGAAGCAGTGGAGCGGCGCGAAGCTGGCTTACCGTCGCCTCGATGCGTTGCTGCAAGCCTTCCCGCCGAGCGATGACGCCATGGCGCTGCCGGCGCCGAAAGGCCAGATCACCTTCGAACAAGTCAGCGCCGGCCCTCCGGGTCAGCGTGCCGCGACCCTGCACATGGTCAACTTCAACCTGGCGGCCGGTGAAGTGCTCGGCGTGCTGGGTGCCTCCGGCTCCGGCAAATCGACTCTGGCGCGTGTGCTGGTCGGCGTATGGCCGGCCCTTGGCGGCACGGTGCGTCTGGACGGCGCCGACATCCACCGCTGGAACCGCGATCAGCTTGGCCCATACATCGGCTATCTGCCGCAGGACATCGAGCTGTTCAGCGGCAGCATCGCCGAGAACATCGCCCGCTTCAGCGAAGCCGATCCGCAAAAGGTCGTGGCCGCCGCGCAACAGGCCGGCGTGCACGAACTGATCCTGCGCATGCCACAAGGCTACGACACGCAACTGGGCGAGGACGGCAGCGGTTTATCCGGTGGCCAGAAGCAGCGCGTGGCACTGGCCCGTGCGCTGTACGGCAACCCGAGCCTGGTGGTGCTGGACGAGCCGAACTCCAACCTCGACACCGTCGGCGAAGCCGCGTTGTCCAGCGCGATCGTGCAGCTCAAGGCCCAGGGCACCACCGTGGTGCTGGTGACCCACCGTTCTTCGGTACTGGCCCAGGCCGACAAGCTGCTGGTGCTCAACGACGGTCGCCTGCAAGCCTTCGGCCCGAGCCACGATGTGCTCAAGGCGCTGTCTGGCAATCAGCCCGGCAACCCGTCACAACAAAATGAAAAACCTGCGCAAGCACCGGCCGGGCTCAGCATGAGCCGACAGTATCAGCCGACGACAAGGAATTCGGGTGTATGAGCAGCGCGAGCATGAACACGCAAAACGAAGCAACCATGGAACACGCGTACATCACCGAACGCCCGGAGCGCGATGCGAAGTTCTTCGCCCGCATGGGCTGGATTCTGGCGCTGGTCGGTGCCGGCAGTTTCTTCACCTGGGCGGCATTGGCGCCGCTGGATCAAGGCATTCCGGTACAAGGCACCGTGGTCGTATCGGGCAAGCGCAAAGCCGTACAGTCGATGAGCAGCGGCGTGGTCAGCCGGATTCTGGTGCGCGAAGGCGAAATCGTGAAGCAGGGCCAGCCGCTGTTCCGCCTCGACCAGACCCAGGTCGCCGCCGACGTGCAATCGCTGCAGGCGCAATACTGCATGGCGTGGGCCAGCCTGGCGCGCTGGCAGGCCGAGCGTGACAACCTCAAGCAAGTGACCTTCCCGGCAGAACTGAGCGACAACGCCGATCCGCGCCTGGCGCTGGTACTGGAAGGCCAGCGGCAATTGTTCAGCAGCCGCCGCGAAGCGTTTTCCCGCGAGCAAGCCGCACTGCGCGCCAGCATCGAAGGCGCCACCGCGCAACTGGCAGGCATGCGCCGCGCGCGTACTGACCTGAATGCGCAGGCTGACTCGCTGCAACAACAGTTGAGCAACCTGCAACCGCTGGCCGACAACGGCTACATCCCGCGCAACCGCTTGATGGAATACCAGCGTCAGTTGTCGCAGGTTCAGCAGCAACTGGCCGAGAACACCGGCGAAAGTGGCCGAGTGGAGCAGGGCATCCTTGAGTCCCGCCTGAAGCTGCAACAGCACGGTGAGGAATACCAGAAGGAAGTCCGTACCCAGCTGGCCGACGCGCAACTGAAAAGCGTCACGCTGTCGGAGCAACTGACTTCCGCCGGCTTCGACCTGCAACACAGCGAAATCCTCGCCACCGCCGACGGCGTGGCAGTCAACCTCGGAGTACATACCGAAGGCGCCGTGGTCCGTCAGGGCGAAACCCTGCTGGAAATCGTCCCGCAAGGCACGCGCCTGGAAGTCGAAGGGCACCTGCCGATCAACCTGATCGACAAGGTCGGCACACACTTGCCGGTCGACATCCTGTTCACCGCGTTCAACCAGAGCAAGACGCCACGGGTTCCCGGCGAAGTCAGCCTGATTTCCGCCGACCAGATGGTCGACGAGAAAACCGGCGTGCCGTACTACGTGTTGCGCAGCAGCGTCAGCGATCAGGCCATGGAAAAACTCAACGGTCTGGTGATCAAACCCGGCATGCCGGCGGAAATGTTCGTTCGCACTGGCGAACGTTCACTCCTCAACTACCTGTTCAAGCCGCTGCTCGACCGCGCCGGTTCCGCGTTGACCGAAGAATAAGGATGTTCGGCTGTATGAATAAGCTTTCCATGCTGGCGGCAGCGTTCGCGCTGCTCGCGGGCAACAGTGCAGTGGCGGCCATGGGGCCGTTCGAGATTTACGAACAGGCGTTGCGCAATGACCCGGTGTTCCTCGGTGCGATCAAGGAACGCGACGCAGGCCTTGAAAACCGCGCCATCGGCCGCGCAGGCCTGTTGCCGAAACTGGGTTACAACTACAACAAGGGTCGCAACTCGTCGAAAGCCACTTCACTCGACTCCCGCGCCCGCAACAACACTGACGAGCGTAACTACAGCAGTTACGGCTCGAGCCTGACCCTGCAACAACCGTTGCTCGATTACGAAGCCTACGCGGCGTATCGCAAGGGCGTAGCCCAGTCGCTGTTTGCCGACGAAAACTTTCGCGGCAAGAGCCAGGAACTGCTGGTTCGCGTACTGGATAACTACACCAAGGCCTTGTTTGCCCAGGATCAGATCGACATTGCGCAGGCCAAGAAGAAGGCCTACGAACAGCAATTCCAGCAGAACGAGCACATGTTCAAGCAGGGCGAGGGCACTCGCACCGACATCCTCGAAGCCGAGTCGCGTTACGAACTGGCGACCGCCGAGGAAATCGAAGCCCGCGACGAGCAGGACGCCGCGCTACGGGAGCTGGGCGCATTGGTAGGCGTGCCGGCGATGGACATCAGTGATCTGGCGCCGCTGGATCAGAACTTCCAGACATTCGCCTTGATGCCGGCCAACTACGACACCTGGCACGAGCTGGCGGTCAGCAACAACCCGAATCTCGCGTCCCAGCGTCAGGCGGTGGAAGTGGCGCGTTACGAAGTCGAGCGCAACCGCGCCGGGCACCTGCCGAAAGTCAGCGCTTACGCCACGATGCGCCAGAACGAATCGGAAAGCGGCAACACCTACAACCAGCGTTACGAAACCAACACCATCGGTTTCGAAGTCAGCGTGCCGTTGTACGCCGGCGGCGGGGTATCAGCATCGACCCGTCAGGCCAGCCGCACCATGGAACAGGCCGAATATGAGCTGGACGGCAAGACTCGCGAGACGCTGATCGAATTGCGCCGGCAATTCAGTGCGTGCCTGTCCGGGGTCAACAAATTGCGCGCCTATCAAAAGGCCCTGGCCTCGGCCGAAGCGCTGGTGGTGTCGACCAAGCAAAGCATTCTCGGCGGCGAGCGGACTAACCTCGACGCTCTGAACGCCGAACAACAACTATTTACCACCCGCCGTGATTTGGCCCAGGCACGCTATGACTACCTCATGGCCTGGACCAAATTGCATTACTACGCGGGCACCTTGAGCGAACAGGATCTGGCGCGGGTGGATGAGGCCTTCGGACAGGGCCCACGGACGCAATAACACCGTAGCTTCATCGCAAAAAGCTTCGACCCAAAACAACAAAAAGAGTGGTGAACATGGACGTACGCATCAAGCCGGTTTCGGTCGGCACCCTGCTGCTTGTGATTTCTGCAACCCAGGCTCAGGCCCAGTACCTCGAAGCCGGCAAACCCGGCGATCCCGCCAGTTGGCGCAGCGCCGAATTCCTGCGTGACTGGGGCCTGGGCCGAATGCAGGCCGATCAGGCCTACGCCGCCGGCATCACCGGCAAGGGCGTGAAGATCGGCGCGCTGGACTCCGGTTTCGACGCCGCCCATCCCGAGTTCGCCAGCGAGCGTTATCACCCGGTACTGGCCAGCGGCAGCTACCTCGACGGCTCGCTGTTCAACGTCAACGGCACCCTCAACCCGAACAACGACTCTCACGGCACCCACGTGGTCGGCACCATGGGCGCATCCCGTGACGGCGCCGGCATGCATGGCGTCGCGTACAACGCGCAGATCTACGTCGGCAACACCAACAAGAACGACAGTTTTCTGTTCGGCCCCAACCCCGATCCGCGCTACTTCAAAGCGGTGTACGACGCCCTGGCCGACGCCGGTGTGCGGGCGATCAACAACAGCTGGGGCAGCCAGCCGCCGGATGTCAGCTATCGAACCCTTGCGGATCTACACGCCGCTTACGCCCAGCACTGGAACAAAGGCACCTGGCTCGACGCAGCGGCGGACGTTTCCCGTCGAGGCGTGATCAACGTGTTCAGCGCCGGCAACAGTGGCTACCCGAATGCCAGCGTGCGCTCGGCGCTGCCGTACTTTCAGCCGGATCTGGAAGGCCACTGGCTGGCGGTTTCCGGGCTCGATCAAAGCAATCAGCAGAAGTACAACCAGTGCGGCATTGCCAAGTACTGGTGCATCACCACGCCGGGGGCGAAGATCGACAGCACCATTCCCGACGGCGGTTATGCGATCAAGTCCGGCACCTCGATGGCCGCGCCGCACGCCACCGGCGCACTGGCGCTGGTGATGGAACGCTACCCGTACATGAACAATCAGCAGGCTCTCGAAGTGCTGCTGACCACCGCCACTCAACTCGACGGTTCGGTGACCGACGCACCGACCGAGCGAGTCGGCTGGGGCGTGGCCAACCTGTACCGGGCGATGCGCGGGCCGGGGCAATTGCTCGGTGCTTTCGACGCGAATCTGGCGGCTGGGCAAAGCGATGTCTGGAGCAATGACATCAGCGACAAAGCGCTGATCCAGCGCCAGGGCGAAGACCTCGCCGAACACAGCGCCTGGCAACAAACCCTGCAAAACAAAGGCTGGCAGAACGGCGTGCCGGCCGGCGCCAGCCAGCAGGATCAGACCGATTACGCCGTGGGCATGGCCCGTGACGCAGCAGCTTCCACTCGGGTTTATCAAGGCAGTCTGATCAAGTCCGGCGACGGGCGACTGATTCTGACCGGTGAAAACACTTATCGCGGGCCGACCACGGTCAATGGCGGCCTGCTGACGGTGAACGGATCGCTGACTTCGGCCGTGACCGTCAATGACGGCGGTACCCTCGGCGGCTCCGGGCGGATCGGCGCGTTGACCGCCAACAGCGGCGGCCGGGTGGCACCGGGCAATTCCATCGGCACGTTGAACGTCGCCGGTGACGTGACCTTCGCGCCGGGCTCGACCTACGCGGTGGAACTGTCTCCCACCAGCAGCGACCGTATCGTCGCTGGCGGCACCGCCTCCATCAGCGGCGCCACCGTGAGCCTGTCGCTGGAAAACAGCCCGACGCTGCTCAGCACCACCGAGGCCAGAAGCCTGCTCGGCCGGCAGTACGACATTCTGCAAGCGGCGGGCGGCATTCAGGGCCGGTTCGGTGCAGTGCTGCCGGATTATCTGTTTATCGGTGGCAGCCTGGCCTACAGCGGTAACGGCATCGGCTTGAACGTCGAGCGCAACGCGACATCGTTCGCCAGCGTCGGCCAGACTCCGAATCAACGCGCCGTGGCTGCCGCCGTGGAAGGCATGGGCGCGGGCAACTCCGTTTACGAAAGCCTGCTGTTGTCGGCCACCGCCAGTGATGCGCAACAAGCCTTTCAACAGTTGAGTGGCGAAATCTATCCGGCCCTAGGTTCGGTGCTGATCAACGACAGCCGGCAACTGCGCGACGCCATCGGCGAACGCCTGCACGATGCGCAAGCCACGCAAAGCAACGGCTGGATCAAGGCTCTCGGTGCCTGGGGTACAACCGACTCGCGCCACGACACCGCTGGATACAGCACGTCGATTGGTGGGCTGCTGGCCGGTGTCGACGGAGCGCTGGACGAGCAGACCCGCATCGGTCTGGTCACCGGTTACAGCGATAGCTCGCTGAGCATGGGTTCGGGCACGCATTCTTCGGCCAAGGTCGACAGCTATCACCTCGGCGCCTACGCCGGTCACGACATCGGCGCCTGGCGCCTGAGTACCGGCGCGGCCTACAGCTGGCATCGTGCCGATGTGAAACGCGACTTGCAGTACGGCAACGTCAGCGCAAAACAGAAAGCCAAGATCGATGCTGCTACCACCCAGGTGTTCGGCGAGGCGGCTTATCGACTGAACCTGCAACCGCTGGCCCTGGAGCCGTTCGCCAACCTGGCCTACGTGCATCTCGACACCGACGGCTTCACCGAGAAGGGCGACGCGGCCGCGCTGAAAAGCGGCGACGACCAGCGCGACGCGGTGTTGAGCACCCTCGGCGTGCGGGCGATCAAGACCTTCGACCTGCCGTCCGCGCAGAAGCTGCAAGTGAGCGGGCATCTGGGCTGGCAGCACAGCCTGACCGACATCGAATCCGAACAGCATTTGCGTTTCGCCAGCGGCAGTGCGCCGTACACGGTCGAAAGCTCGCCACTGGTGCGCGACGCCGCGCTGGTCGGCGTGCAGGCCAGCCTGGCACTGACCCGCGACGTGCGGGTGAACCTCGATTACACCGGACAACTGGCCAGCCGCGAGAAGCAACACGGCGTGGGCCTGAGCCTGAACTGGCAGTTCTAAACATACGGATGATCATTCCCACGTCGAGGCGTCGAACCGTCTGCATGGGAACGCCTCTAGGGACACTCCGCGTCCAGTGACGCGGAGCGTCACGGGCTGCATTCCCACGCGGAGCGTGGGAACGATCAAACGATCAATTCAATAGACGGATTTTTCGCAACATCACTAAGGAAGGTCGCTGGATGAAAAACAACAACACCCCCGCGCAATCGGGTGGAGGCTTTCGCCTGAAATCTCTCAACGTTGCCTTGCTCTGCGCACTGGCCACCTGGGGCAGCGCACACGCCGCGCCCTACGTGGAAAGCGGTCGGGCAGGGGATCCGGGCAGTTGGCGCAGTGCCGAGTTCAAGGCCGACTGGGGCCTGGGCGCCATCGGCGCGGATTACGCCTACGCCGCCGGCTATACAGGCAAAGGCGTGAAACTGGGGATCTTCGACCAGCCGGTCTACGCCGCGCACCCGGAGTTCTCCGGCAGCAACAAGGTCATCACCCTGGTGACCTCGGGGATCCGCGAATACACCGACCCGTACATCCCGGTCAAAGCCGGTGACGCGTTTCGTTATGACGGTTCGCCTTCGGTCGGCTCCGACGGCAAGCTCGGCGCCCACGGCACCCACGTTGGCGGTATCGCCGCCGGCAGCCGTGACGGCGGG
>NZ_AKJQ01000037.1:0-234202 GCF_000282255.1 Pseudomonas sp. GM25
GGTCGCTGCGCTCCCACCCCCGGATAAATCCCTCCACTCAGCCTTCCGATGGGGCCGGCACGTCAAAAGCCTTACTCGAGCTAACGCTCATCGTGTTGAGTGGTGGGGAGCGAGAGCAGAAGCCCCTCCACCCATCGATTCAGAGGTCGCCCTAAACCTTGGCACTCACCTCACTCCGATTGACCAACCCCTCCAGCGCCGTACTCAAGCTCTGCGCCCGCTCACCCACCAGCAAGTGCCAAACACCATCTTCCAGCGCGCTCACGCCCAGACATCCAAGCTCTTTCAACCGGCTTTCCGAAAGCACCTTGCCATCGGCCAGTTGCAGGCGGATCCGGCTCATGGCGATGCAGTCGAGTTGCAGCACGTTGTCGCTGCCGCCCAGAGCGGTCAGCCATTGTTGGGCCTGGGGTGTGGAGACTGCGACGGGTTCGCTGGTTTCGACAACAGCGACAGGGGCAGCCACCACGGCTCGGCCCAATGCGGGCATCGCCAGGCGGATTTCGTCGGCAATGCTGTCGGCCATCGGCCCGACGACCACCTGCAAACTGCCGCCCTTGCCCGGGCGTACCACGGCCATTGCGCCCAGTGCTTTCAAGTCCGCATCGGAGGCTTTGTTGCGATCGACCATTTCCAGTCGCAGACGCGTGGTGCATGCGCCAACCGTAACCAGATTTTCCGCACCACCGAGTGCCTTGATGTAAGCCCCGGCGCGTTCGTTTTCGGTCAGGACCGCTTTGTCGGCGGTGGCGACGTCTTCGCGCCCCGGGGTTTTCAGGTTGAAGCGGCGGATACAGAAATCGAACACCGCGTAGTAGATGACCGCATAAACCAGTCCTACCGGTACCACCAGCCAGCCGTTGGTCGAGCGTCCCCAGCCCAGCACCATGTCGATGAAGCCGCCGGAGAAGGTGAAGCCCAGATGAATGTTCAGCGCGTTGGTGATCGCCATCGACAACCCGGTCAGCAGCGCATGCAGCAGAAACAGCAGCGGTGCGAGGAACATGAAGGCGAATTCGATGGGTTCGGTGACGCCGGTGAGGAAGGCGGTCAGGGCCATCGACAGGAAGATCCCGCCCATGACTTTGCGGCGCTCCGGCAGGGCGTTGCGGTACATCGCCAGGCAGGCGGCGGGGAGGCCGAAGATCATGACCGGGAACATGCCGGTCATGAATTGGCCGCCTTTCGGGTCGCCGGCGAAGTAGCGGGACAGGTCGCCGGTGACCAGCGCGCCGGTGGTCGGGTCGGTGAAGTTGCCGAACACGAACCACGCCATGTTGTTAAGGATGTGGTGCAGGCCGGTGACGATCAGCAGGCGGTTGAACACGCCGAAGACGAACGCGCCGAAGCTGCCGCTTTCCATCAGCAGGGTGCCGAAGCTGTTGATGCCGTGCTGGATCGGCGGCCAGATGTAGCCGAACAGCACGCCCAGGCCAACCGCGCTGAAACCGGTGACGATGGGCACGAAACGCCGGCCGCCGAAGAATGCCAGGTACTCCGGCAGCTTGATGTCCTTGAAGCGGTTGTACAGCGCGCCGGCCATCAGGCCGCTGACGATCCCGGCGAGCATGCCCATGTTGATGCTCGCGTCGAGCACCTTGAGGGTGGAGATCATCACCAGGTAACCGATCACCCCGGCGAGGCCGGCGGTGCCGTTGTTGTCCTTGGCGAAACCGACCGCGATGCCGATGGCGAAGATCATCGCCAGGTTGGCGAAGATCACCTGGCCGGCGTCGTGGATGATCGCGATGTTCAGCAGGTCGGTGTCGCCCAGGCGCAGCAGCAGGCCGGCGATCGGCAGGATCGCGATCGGCAGCATCAGTGCCCGGCCGAGGCGTTGCAGGCCTTCGATGAAGAGTTGGTACATGGCGTTTGTCCTTGTTGTTTTTGTTAGCGCAGAGGCCAATGTTGATGACAGGCATGACGCACCGCGGCGGCGCTGCTCAGCTTGAGCAAGTCCCGGGCGAGGCGTTGGCATTCGGCTTCGTGCAGCTGGCGCACGCGGTCCTTGATTTCGCCGATCTGTACCGGGCTCACCGACAGTTCGGTCACGCCCAGGCCGATCAACACTGGCGTCGCCAGCGGATCCGAGGCGAGGGCGCCGCACACGCCGACCCAGCGTTTATGCACCGCCGCGCCTTCGCAGGTCATGGCGATCAGGCGCAGCAGCGCCGGATGCAAGGCATCGACCCGCGCGGCGAGCCCGGCGTGGTCGCGGTCCATGGCCAGGGTGTATTGCGACAGGTCGTTGGTGCCGATGGACAGGAAGTCCGCGTGTTCAGCCAATTGTTCGGCCTGCAACGCGGCGGCCGGGACTTCGATCATCACGCCGATTTCCGGACGTTGATTGATGCCCAGTTCCAGGCACAGCGCATCGACCCGCTGACGGATGTGCAGCAGTTCCTCGACCTCGGTGACCATCGGCAGCAGGATCCGGCAACGCTGCAACGGGCTGACTTGCAGCAGCGCGCGCAGTTGCTGATCGAGGATTTCCGGACGGGCCTGGGCCAGGCGAATACCGCGCAGGCCGAGCACCGGGTTGGCCTCCACCGGCAGCGGCAGGTAGTCGAGTTGCTTGTCGCCGCCGACGTCGATGGTGCGGATGATCACTGACTTGTCGCCCATGGCATCGATCACCGCTTGGTAGGCGGTGCGCTGTTCTTCGACGTCCGGCGCGGTGTGGCGATCGACGAACAGGAACTCGGTGCGCAACAGGCCGACGCCGTCGGCGCCGTTGGCAAATGCATCCGCCGCTTCGTGGCTGGAAGCGACGTTGGCGACCACTTCGATGGCCACGCCGTTGCGGGTTTCGGCTGGCAGATGGGCCTGGGCCTGCTGGGCGTCACGACGTTGTTGGCGGTCGATTTGCGCCTGGCGGACTTCGGCCAGACGCTCGGCATTCGGCGTCAGTTCGAGACGACCGCCGTCGGCGTCGAGGACCACCGATTGGCCTTGCGCTTGATCGAGCAGCGCCGAGCCCAGTGCGACCATGCAAGGCAAGCCTTTGCCCCGGGCCAGAATCGCCACGTGGGAAGTTGCGCCACCTTCGGCCATGCACAAGCCGGCGACGCCTTGCGCGCTGAGTTGCAGCAGGTCCGACGGCGTCAGTTCGTGGGCGGCGACGATGGCACCGGCCGGCACTTCGTAATGCCAGGCTTCGCCGAGCAGGGCGCGCAGCACTCGTTGCTTGAGGTCGCGCAGATCGTTGGCGCGTTCGGCCAGCAGCGGGCTGCCGGTGTTTTGCAGCACTTCGCATTGCGCATCGATGGACTGACTCCAGGCATGGGTCGCAGCCGTGCCGGTTTCAATCGATTGTTGGGCGGCGTCGAGCAGGGCCGGGTCTTCCAGCAAGGCCAGATGCGCGGCGAAGATCGCTTCTTCGTCGGCATTGCGGTGTTTTTTCGCCTGGGCGAGGGTGCCGTCGATTTCGCTGCGAACCTGATTCAGCGCGGTGTCGAGGATCTGCAATTGGTGCTCGGGCTGATGATTGCCGCTGTCGGTCGGCAGGCTGATCGCGTTCAAGCGAAACAGCGGCCCGCCGACCAGACCCGGTGCGGCGCAAACACCGTGCAGCACGCCAGCCTCGGCCGGGCGATTGCGTGGGGCGGTGGCAACCGGTGCGGCGGCGTGATGATCCTCGGGCAGGGCGGTGGCCAGTGCGGTGAGCAAGGCTTGCAACGCAGCCTGTGCGTCCGGGCCCTGGCAACTGACCTGCACTTCGTCCTGCTCGCCAATCGCCAGGCCCATCAAACCGATGAGGCTGTTGCACGGCGCCGATTTTCCGGCGAAATGCAGCTGTGACTGGCTCTTGAACCCTTGCGCGGTCTGGCGGATCAACGCCGCCGGGCGTGCATGCAGACCGCCGCGATGGGCGACCTGCACGTGACCGTGAACTTCCGGGCCGCCAAGTTCTTCTGTGTTCGCCGCTGCGCTGTGACGAGCGACGATGTGCAGCAGCGGTTCGCCCACCTTCACCGTTTTCAGGGTGATGGGGCGCGCCTGGAAATCCTGGCTGTTGGTCAGGATCAGCAGGCTGACCAGGCTTTTGCACTGGCGGCCGACCTTGTCCAGGTCATAGCGCAGCAGCGGCTGGCCATTGCTGACCCGCGCGCCTTCCTTGACCAGCATCGAGAACCCTTCGCCCTGCAACTCCACCGTGTCCAGACCAAGGTGCAACAACAGCTCGGCGCCGTTGTCGGCGCGAACGGTCAGTGCATGGCCGGTGCGGGCGACGTGAATCACCACGCCGGCGCAGGGCGAATACAGGGTGTCGTTCAGCGGATCGATGGCAATGCCGTCGCCCATCGCGCCGCTGGCGAACACCGCGTCCGGAACTTTGGCGAGCGTGAGCACCGGGCCGCTGAGCGGGGCGCTTAAAGTCAGCTCTTTATTGTTGTTGTGCATGGCTCGGTCTCATCAGGAAAACGTTCGGTTCGGACTCAGTGCGTACGAGTGACTTTGCTCAGGTGTCGCGGCTGATCCGGGTCCATGCCACGGGCCACGGCCAGACCGGCCGCCATCACGTAGAAACTCTGGATCGCCAGGATCGGATCGAGCGCCGGATGCTCCGCGCGGCTGAGGGTCAGGTCGCGTTCGCTCACGTCATCCGGGGCGGCCAGCAGCACGCGGGCGCCGCGCTGGCGCATTTCGGCCGCCAGGCTCAGCAGACCGGCCTGTTCGGCACCGCGCGGGGCGAACACCAGCAACGGGTAATGTTCGTCGATCAAGGCCATCGGGCCGTGACGGACTTCGGCGCTGCTGAAGGCTTCGGCCTGGATCGCCGAGGTCTCCTTGAATTTCAGTGCGGCTTCCTGGGCAATGGCGAAACCGGCGCCACGGCCGATCACCATCAACCGCTCGCAATCGCGCAGGGCGTCGATGGCCGGGCTCCAGTCCTGTTGCGCGGCTTCGCGCAGGCCCTCGGGCAGGGCGTTGTGCGCTTCCAGCAATTCGCTGTCTTCTTTCCAGTGGGCGATCAGACGGGCACTGGCGCTGAGGGTGGCGATGAAGCTCTTGGTCGCGGCGACGCTGCTTTCGGTGCCAGCCAGCAACGGCAGGCTGAATTCACAGGCAGCTTCCAGCGGCGAATCGGCGGCGTTGACCATCGACACGCTCAAGGCGCCACGTTTGCGCAGCAGACGCAGGCTGTTGACCAGATCCGGGCTCTGGCCCGACTGGGAAAACGCGAACGCAACCTGACCGCTGACCTTCAACGGCGCCTGTTGCATGGTCACCACCGACATCGGCAACGACGCCACCGGTACGCCGAGTTGCTGCATGGTCAGGTAGGCGAAGTAGCTCGCCGCATGGTCGGAGCTGCCACGGGCAACGGTCATCGCCACTTGCGGCGGCTGACGGCGCAGGCGCCCGGCGATCTCGATCATTTGCGGGTCGAGCTGTTGCAGTTGGGCTTGCACGGCCTCGAACGAGGACAGCGCCTCCTCAAGCATTTTTGAAGTCAATGTCTTCTCCTTCGACCATGACGGCGGTCAGTGTGAGTGAGCGATCCAGCCGCACGCAGTCGGCCCAGGCGCCAGGTGCAAGGCGCCCGCGTTCGGTGATGCCGAGGTAGTCGGCGGGGAATTGCGAAAGACGTTGCGAGGCCTCGCTGATCGGCAGACCGATCTTCACCAGGTTGCGCAGGGCCTGATCCATGGTCAGGGTGCTGCCGGCCAAGGTGCCGTCCGGCAGGCGCACGCCGCCCAGGCATTTGGTGACGGTGTGGCTGCCGAGCTTGTACTCGCCATCGGGCATGCCGGCGGCGGCGGTGGAATCGGTGACGCAGTACAGGCACGGAATCGAGCGCAGGGCCACGCGGATCGCGCCGGGGTGCACGTGCAGCAAGTCCGGAATCAGTTCGGCGAATTTTGCGTGGGCCAGTGCTGCACCGACGATGCCCGGCTCGCGGTGATGCAGCGGACTCATGGCGTTGTACAAATGCGTGAAACTGGTGGCGCCGGCTTCAAGGGCGGCGACGCCTTCCTCGTAACTGCCAAGGGTGTGGCCGATCTGCATGCGGATGCCACGGCGGCTCAGTTCACGGATCAAGCCGTCATGACCGGCGATTTCCGGCGCGATGGTGATTACCCGGATCGGCGCCAGTGCCAGATAGTCTTCGACTTCGGCCATCAGCGCGGTGTGGGCGAAGTTCGGCTGGGCGCCGAGCTTGCCGGGATTGATGTACGGACCTTCGAGGTGAACGCCGAGGACCCGGGCGGCGCCTTTCGGACGCTGTTCGCAGAACTCGCCGACCTCCTTGAGCACGCTGGCGATCTCGGCACTCGGCGCGGTCATGGTGGTGGCCAGCAGCGAGGTGGTGCCAAAGCGCACGTGGGTCTTGGTGATGGTTTCGAACGCGCTGGCGCCTTCCATGATGTCCTTGCCGCCACCGCCGTGGACGTGCAGGTCGATGAAACCCGGCAGCAGATACGGCAAGTCATTGGTCGCCGGATCGCAAGGCACGCCTTCGATCGACACGACTCTGCCGTGTTCGTGGATCAGCCGGCCGCGAATCCAGCCGTCAGCGGTGAGGATGTTGTCTTCAGACATTTCGCTTCTCTCGTTTGGCCTGGCTGCTGATCAGCGGCGAAGCTCTGCAACAAAGTCGTAGTAGTCGTTGCGGCAATAGGTGTCGGTGACTTCGATCGGCGTGTTGTCTTCCAGGTAGCCGACCCGGGTCATCAGCAGCATCGCGGTGCCGGGGGCGATGCCGACCAGCGCGGCGAACTCGTCCGAGGCGTTGATTGCCTGGATGTGCTGCAAGGCGCGCACGATCGGTTTGCCGATGCTGTCGAGGTGTTCGTAGAGGGAATCGCCCACTACCTGTGGCTTGGGCATGATCGAGGCGGGCAGGGTGCTCATCTCGATGGCCATCACGGTGTCGTCGGCTTTACGCAAGCGTTTCATGCGCGCGACCTTGTCGTTCGGCGACAGGCCGAGGCGGATCAGTTCTTCGTGGGTCGGCAGGGTGATTTCCCGCTCCAGCCATTGCGAGCTGGGCACGAAGCCCTTGAGGCGCAGCATCTCGCTGAAACCCGACAGGCGCGACAGCGGTTGTTCGAGGCGTGGAGTGATGAAGGTGCCGGAACCTTGCAGGCGGCGGATCAAACCTTGATCGAGCAGGACTTCCAGCGCCTTGCGGGCGGTGACCCGGGAAATCCCCAGCATCTCGCTGAGATTGCGCTCCGACGGCATTGCCTGTTCGGCTTTCCACTGGCCGGCATGGATCGCCGCTTCCAGATTGCGCGCCAGTTGCAGGTACAGCGGCGTCGGCTGGGAGTCGTCAGGGCGCAGGGCGTGGAGATCGTTCATGCAAGGCACTTCCGGAGCTGATATTGGTTTGTTGTCGCTCGCTGTTTCGGCGAAAACTAATACCACTTGCATACCATGTCAACGCAGCGGAAAGGCCTGTAGTCCTTTGGAATCGGGTGTTTCAGGGCGGGTGGTTTCAAGTGGTATTAGCGGTGGGCTATGGAAAGCAAAAGATCGCAGTCTGCGGCAGTTCTGGCGGGTGAAAGTGGTATCACCGTTCAGACGTTGCCGCAGGCTGCGATCTTTTTGATTTATTTTTTGCGGGCGACCAATGGTCGGGAGAAAGGGCCGTTTGCGGCCCCTCGGGAGCGTGCTCCCTGGATGACAGAATCAGGGGCGGATTTCGATCATCGTGCCGTCCGGCACCAAGTTCCAGACTTCGCGCATGTCGACGTTGCGCATGGCGATGCAGCCATCGGTCCAGTCCAGGGTGTGGAACAGTTGTTCCGGGTTGTCTTCGGAGTCCGGCGTGCCGTGGATCATGATCATGCCGCCAGGCTCGACGCCTTCGCGGCGGGCGCGGGCGGAGTCGCTGATGTTCGGGTAGGAGATGTGCATCGACAGGTTGAATTTGTCGCTGGTCTTGCGCCAGTCGATCCAATAGAAACCTTCCGGTGTGCGTTTGTCGCCTTCAATCAGCTTCGGGCCTTTTTTCGCGCCCTTGCCCAGGGAAATGCGATAGCTCTTGAGGGGCTTGCCGTCGGCGATCAACTGCAGTTGATGGGCCGATTTCAGCACCAATACTTTTTCGATGAGCGGGGTGTTCGAAGGCGTCACGGTGGTCACGAATGACGCTTGGGAGACGGTGACGAACGACAGGCAGAACAGGGCAAGCAACCAGCGCATTGAAACGATTCCCCAGAAATGAAGCAGATACTTTATTTATAGATAGTGTGCAGGCGCTGTCGCGGGCTGCGTTAGCCGGTTATCGGCCGGCCGCCGTCGAAATCAAGTGATGGCCGGTTGAGCGAGCGGCGGGATCGATTCGGAGCGAACCGGATAGACCTCGACGCGCCGGTCAGCGAAGAAACATTCCAAGGTACGGCCCACCGTACGGAAAGCCAGTTCGTCCCACGGAATGTCCGCTTCTTCGAACAGTTGCACTTCCAGGCTTTCGGGGCCGGCGGCGAAGTCCAGATCCGTCAGCTCGGCGCGGAAAAACACATGCACCTGACTGATGTGCGGCACGTCGATCAGGGTGTAGATGCTCAGGTTGCGCACCCGGGCGCAGGCTTCCTCGGCGGTTTCGCGGATGGCGGCCTGTTCGATGGTCTCACCGTTCTCCATGAACCCGGCAGGCAGCGTCCAGTAACCGAGGCGTGGCTCGATGGCGCGGCGACACAGCAGGACTTTGCTGCCCCAGGTCGGCACGCAACCGGCCACGATATTGGGGTTCTGGTAGTGAATCGTCTGACAGCTGTCGCAGACGAATCGCAGCCGCGAGTCGCCTTCGGGAATGCGCTGGGTCACCGGGTTGCCGCACTGGCTGCAAAATTTCATGCTGGGGTTCCTGAATGCTGCGCCTATCTTGGCGTGCAGCGGTGTCAGTCGGCAAGTTGTCGTTTCGCGACATGACGCCTGTTCGGGGCTTGGGCGGTCGCAATGATTGGTGCATGATGCAGGGTAAGGCACCGATCGAGAACACTTATGCTGGACGAGCTACTGCACCGGGTAAGCAATCACACGCCGCGCACGCTGGAGACCGACACGCGTTTCCCCGAGGCCGCTGTCCTGGTGCCGATTACTCGCAGTGACGAACCCGAACTTGTCCTCACCCTGCGCGCCAGCGGGCTCTCGACCCACGGCGGCGAAGTCGCCTTCCCCGGTGGACGACGGGATCCGGAAGACCCGGACCTGATTTTCACCGCGCTGCGTGAAGCGGAAGAGGAAATCGGCCTGCCGCCGGGACTGGTCGAAGTGGTCGGTCCGCTCAGCCCGCTGATTTCCCTACACGGCATCAAGGTCACGCCGTATGTCGGGGTGATTCCCGATTTTGTCGAATACCAGGCCAATGATGCCGAGATCGCTGCGGTGTTCAGTGTGCCGCTGGAGTTCTTCCGCAAGGATCCGCGCGAACACACCCATCGCATCGACTATCAGGGTCGTAGTTGGTACGTGCCGAGCTATCGTTACGGCGAATACAAGATCTGGGGGCTGACGGCGATCATGATCGTCGAGTTGATCAACTTGCTCTATGACGCCAAAATCAGCCTGCATCAGCCGCCTAAAAGCTTCATCAATACCTGAAGCCATCGCTCGAATGGCCAGCCATCGTGAGCCCTGAGGAAAACAAGATGAAATACCGCCTGGGCGACGCCCGTGTCGAAACCCATCCGCAGAGCTGGGTCGCCCCCAACGCCGTGCTGGTGGGTAAAGTCAAACTGGAAGAGGGCGCCAACGTCTGGTTCAACGCCGTGTTGCGCGGCGACAACGAACTGATCCTGATCGGCAAGAACAGCAACGTGCAGGACGGTACCGTGATGCACACCGACATGGGCTACCCGCTGACCATCGGCACCGGGGTGACCATCGGCCACAACGCCATGCTCCACGGCTGCACGGTCGGCGACTACAGCCTGATCGGTATCAACGCGGTCATCCTCAACGGCGCGAAGATCGGCAAGAACTGCATCATCGGCGCCAATTCGCTGATCGGCGAAGGTAAGGAAATTCCTGACGGTTCGCTGGTGATGGGTTCGCCGGGCAAGGTGGTGCGCGAACTGACCGAGCCGCAGAAGAAGATGCTCGAAGCCAGTGCCGCGCACTATGTGCATAACTCCCAGCGCTACGCGCGCGATCTGGTCGAGCAGGAAGAATGACAACCCCGGAAAGACCTGTCGCCTCGCCGTGCGTGAGCATTTGCGCGCTGGATGAGGATGATATTTGCACCGGTTGCCAGCGCACGGTCGAGGAGATCACTCGCTGGAGCCGGATGACGAATGATGAACGCCGGGTTGTACTCGGGCTCTGTCATGAGCGGGCGAAGGCCAGTGGCCTGGTCTGGATGATCGGAAAAACGCCAGGGCAATAACCGATTTGATTGGCGTCATCGAAGGGCTGAAGTAACCTGTGCGCCAAATTGACAGGTCACGCCCATGATTTTCCTCATCGCTTACATCAGCAGTGTCGTGCTGATCAACTTCGCCTTCTCCACCGCGCCGCACCTGGACATCATCTGGTCGGCCTGGGGTGGGCTGGTGTTTGTGCTGCGCGACATGGTGCAGATCCGCTTCGGCCACGGTGCGATCGTGGCGATGCTGGCGGCGCTGGTGCTGTCCTATGTCACGTCCGATCCGTCGATTGCGCTGGCCAGCGCCACGGCATTCGCGGTCTCGGAGTGCATCGACTGGCTGGTATTCACCATCACCAAGCGCCCGTTGCGCGACCGCTTGTGGATCAGCTCGGCGCTGAGCATTCCCCTCGATACCTTCATCTTCTTCGGCATGATCGACCTGCTGACGCCGCCGGTGCTCATCACCGCGCTGGCCTCGAAGTTCGCCGGTGTGACTGCGGTCTGGCTGATCATGGCCTGGCGCGAACGCAAACAGGCTGTCGCCGGCTGAAGCCAAACCCTCAGGTTCATGTAAAATGCCGCGCTTTCTCCCCATGGAAAGCGCGTCTGGCGTTGCTTTCCTCGATGATCCGCTTCTTTGAGGACCTGAGATGACCCGTATCGGAACTCCATTGTCGCCGACCGCGACCCGCGTATTGCTGTGTGGCTGTGGTGAGTTGGGCAAGGAAGTGGTGATCGAGCTGCAACGCCTGGGCGTTGAAGTGATCGCCGTTGACCGTTACGCCAATGCGCCGGCCATGCAGGTTGCCCATCGCAGCCACGTGATCAACATGCTCGACGGCGCCGCCCTGCGTGCAGTGATCGAAGCCGAGAAGCCGCACTTCATCGTGCCGGAAATCGAAGCCATCGCCACCGCCACCTTGGTCGAACTGGAAGCCGAAGGCTTCACCGTGATCCCGACCGCTCGTGCCGCGCAACTGACCATGAACCGCGAAGGCATCCGTCGTCTGGCCGCCGAAGAGCTGGACCTGCCGACTTCGCCGTACCACTTCGCCGACACCTTCGAGGACTACAGCAAGGCCGTTGAGGACCTGGGTTTCCCGTGCGTCGTAAAACCGGTGATGAGTTCGTCGGGCAAGGGCCAGAGCCTGCTGCGCAGCGCCGATGACGTGCAGAAAGCCTGGGAGTACGCCCAAGAGGGCGGTCGCGCCGGCAAAGGTCGCGTGATCATCGAAGGCTTTATCGATTTCGACTACGAAATCACTCTGCTGACCGTGCGTCACGTCGGCGGCACGACTTTCTGTGCGCCGGTCGGCCACCGTCAGGAGAAGGGCGACTATCAGGAGTCGTGGCAGCCACAGGCCATGAGCCCGGTGGCGCTGGCTGAATCCGAGCGCGTAGCCAAAGCCGTGACCGAAGCGTTGGGCGGCCGTGGCCTGTTCGGCGTAGAGCTGTTCATCAAAGGCGATCAGGTGTGGTTCAGCGAAGTGTCGCCGCGTCCGCACGACACCGGTCTGGTGACCCTGATTTCCCAGGACCTGTCGCAGTTCGCCCTGCACGCCCGGGCAATCCTCGGTCTGCCGGTGCCACTGATCCGTCAGTTCGGCCCATCGGCTTCGGCGGTGATTCTGGTGGAAGGCCAGTCGACCCAGACCGCATTCGCCAACCTCGGCGCTGCACTGAGCGAACCGGATACCGCGCTGCGTCTGTTCGGCAAGCCTGAAGTCAACGGTCAACGCCGCATGGGTGTTGCGCTGGCGCGTGACGAGTCGATTGAAGCCGCTCGCGCCAAGGCGACCCGTGCTTCCCAGGCGGTTGTTGTAGAGCTGTAATCTCGCAACCTGATCGCTCCCGCATCGGGCGGGAGCGATCTTTGCGCTTACACCACCTGATTCAGGTCGTTATTGCGCGTTTCCTTCAGGCACAGCACAGCGATCAAGCTGAGCACCGCTGCCGCAGACACATACCCGCCGACGTAACTCAAACCACCCATCGCCACCAGTTTCTGCGCAAAGAACGGCGCCGCCGAGGCTCCGACAATCCCGCCGAGGTTGTAGGCCGCCGATGCACCGGTATACCGGACATGCGTCGGAAACAGTTCCGGCAGCAGCGCGCCCATCGGGGCGAACGTTACGCCCATCAGAAACAGCTCGATACACAGGAACAGCGCCACGCCCCAGGTCGATCCCTGAGTCAGCAGCGGCTCCATCAGAAACCCGGAAAGAATCGCCAGCACACCGCCGACGATCAGCACCGGCTTGCGCCCGTAACGGTCACTGGCCCACGCCGACAGAGGCGTGGCAGCCGCCATGAACAGCACCGCGAAGCACAGCAATCCGAGGAATGTCTCGCGGCTGTAACCCAATGTGGAGACGCCGTAGCTCAGGGAAAACACCGTCGAGATGTAGAACAGTGCGTAGCAGACCACCATGGCGGCGGCACCCAGCAGCGTCGGTGCCCAGTATTGGCTGAACAGCTCGACCAGCGGCACTTTCACTCGCTCCTGACGGGCGATGGCATTGGCGAACACAGGGGTTTCGTGAAGCTTGAGGCGCACGTACAGCCCGACCATCACCAGCACGGCGCTGAGCAGAAACGGAATCCGCCAGCCCCAGCTACGGAATTGTTCATCATTGAGCGTCATGGCCAGCGTCAGGAACAAGCCGTTGGCAGCCAGAAAGCCAATTGAAGGGCCGAGTTGCGGGAACATGCCGAACCACGCCCGTTTGCCTTTCGGGGCGTTTTCGGTGGCCAGCAGCGCTGCGCCGCCCCATTCGCCACCCAATCCCAGGCCCTGGCCGAAACGCAGCACGCAAAGCAGGATCGGCGCCCATGCCCCGATGCTGTCATAACCCGGCAGCACGCCGATCAGCGTGGTGCAGACACCCATCAGCAGCAGCGAAGCGACCAACGTCGATTTGCGCCCGATCCGGTCACCGAAGTGGCCGAACAGCGCCGAACCCAAAGGTCTGGCGAGGAAGGCGATGCCGAAGGTCAGGAACGCCGAGAGCATCTGCGCCGTGCCGGAGGTCTGTGGGAAGAACACCGGCCCGATCACCAGCGCGGCAGCAGTGGCGTAGACGTAGAAATCGTAGAACTCGATGGCCGTGCCGATGAAACTTGCCGTGGCCACGCGGGTGGCGGAGTTGGTCGGTTGGGCAGGCGTGGTGTCGCGGTAAGCGGTACTGGTCGTCATGCGGTGATCCCTGACAGTCATGAGCTCCGTTGGAGCGAATTATTATGGTCGAACACCCAGGGATGTGGGATGAGGCGCGATCGCTGCTTCAGGTAGGAACAGTCGTCGGTGTGATGCGGATATTGCCGATGAACCGGCCGGAATTTGTCGGGTGCGGGGTAAGCACGCGGTTCGGCGGGGCTTGGGTAAGCACCGCGATTATAGGAAGGTGGCTAACGATTGAACAAGGGGGCTGGCTAGCGGGCCGTGGCCAGCGCCGGGGCCGAAGAGGTGTGCCAGATCAGGACTTTGCTCACCCGGTTCTCCTCTGTTTCGAGAATCTCCAGGCGGTAGCGGCCGATCTTCAGGCAGACCGCGCTTTCCGGGATGGTTTCCAGCGCCTCGGTCACCAGGCCATTGAGGGTCCGGGGGCCGTCGCTGGGCAGGTGCCAGCCCAGGCATTTGTTCAGCTCGCGGATCGACGCTGCGCCATCGATCACCATGCGGCCATCGGCCTGTGGGTGGATGTGCGGATTGTCGAGGCTGTGCTCGCTTTCGAATTCGCCGACGATTTCTTCGAGAATGTCCTCCAGGGTGACGATACCGAGGACTTCGCCGTACTCGTCCACCACCATGCCCAGACGCCGCTGCTGCTTGTGGAAGTTCAGCAGCTGCAGCTGCAGCGGGGTGCTTTCAGGGACGAAATACGGCTCGTAACTGGCCGCCAGCAAGGCTTCGCGGGTCAGACTGCCATTGTCCAGCAGGTGACGGATCTGCCGGGTGTTGAGCACCGCTTCGACCTGATTGATATCGCTGTGGAAGACCGGCAGGCGAGTGCGCCGGTTCTTGCGTAATTGTTCGATGATTTCTTCGATCGGATCGTCGAGGTTGATGCCGTCGACATCGCTGCGCGGCACCAGAATGTCGTTGACCGTGATGTTGTCCAGCGCATGGATGCCTGAAACCGGGTGCGGACGCACCGGATGATCCGGGTCGTCATGACGCTCCGCCGGTACATCGTCTTCGCTCTGTTGCACCACCTGGGTCTTGCGGATGAACGGACGCATCAGCAAACCACTGATCCGGCTGAGCAGCCAGGCAAGCGGGTAAACGACCTTCAGCGGGACCGCCAGCAGCGTATTGCCGAACGACAACACCGCATCCGGATAACGCTGGGCGAGGGCGCGGGGGAAATAGTCGGCAAAGACCAGCAGCAGGGCGCCGGCACCGAGGCAAGCCGCCCAGGGGCCGTTTTCTTCGCAGAGAAAGATTGCCAGCAGCGTGGCCAGAATGACGGCGAGGGCGCGGCACAGGGTATTGCAGAGGATCAGGCTGTCGAGCGGGAAGCTGAGCTTTGCCAGCGGCTTGTCGCTGGCGCGGGAGGCGGTGCGTTGCGCGAGCAGGTGCTGTTGCGCCGCTTCGACGGCGGTAAACAGCCCCGACCAGAGAATCAGCAGGACAAATACCGCGAGCATCGGCCCTATGGGCAAACCGTCCATTTATGCCGCCCGTCAGATGTGCAGGATGTATTCACGAACCAGTTTGCTGCCGAAATACGCGAGCATCAGCAGGCAGAAACCGGCGAGGGTCCAGCGGATTGCCTTGTGCCCGCGCCAGCCGAGGCGGTTACGGCCCCACAGCAGGACGCTGAACACGATCCAGGCCAGGCAGGCCAGCAGGGTTTTGTGCACCAGGTGCTGGGCAAACAGGTTCTCGACGAACAGCCAGCCGGAAATCAGCGACAGCGACAGCAAAGTCCAGCCGGCCCAGAGGAAACCGAACAACAGGCTTTCCATGGTTTGCAGGGGCGGGAAGTTCTTGATCAGCCCGGACGGGTGCTTGTGCTTGAGCTGATGATCCTGCACCAACAGCAACAAGGCCTGGAACACCGCGATGGTGAACATGCCGTAGGCGAGGATCGACAGCAGGATGTGCGCGAGGATGCCCGGTTCTTCATCGATGACCTGCACCGTGCCGGTCGGCGCAAATTGCGCCAGCAGCACCGTGATCGCACCCAGCGGGAACAGCAGCACCAGCAGGTTTTCCACCGGGATCCGCGAGCAGGCCAGCAGGGTCAGGGCGATGACGGCCGCCGCAATCAGGCTCGAGGCGCTGAAGAAATCCAGGCCCAGGCCGATCGGCGTCAATAAATGGGTGAGCAGGCTGGCGCTGTGCGCCAGCACGGCGAGAACGCCGAGCGAGACCAGCAGGCGCTTGTTGGCCTTGGCGCCAGTGGCCAGGCGGGTGCCCTGATAGAGAGTCGCAGCGGCATAGAGAAGGGCGGCGGCGAGGGTGGTCAGCAAACTCGGTGACAAGGGGAGCATAAATCCTGTTAGGCAAGCCCGAAAGGGGCTGAGTTTGGCATAGAACCGCCATTGCACGAAAGACCGGCAAGCTGACAGCGAGGTGTCCGCCAGACGCAGTCTTCGCTATAATCCGCGACCTGCCCACGCCGCAGGCTCGCCGAGCACATGTTGATTCCGGTCTGGGCCGCCATTATCCCGGTCTACACAGGGCCTGAAAGGATCGCGCAATGTTTGAAAACTTAACCGACCGTCTCTCGCAGACGCTGCGCCATGTCACCGGCAAGGCGAAGCTGACCGAGGACAATATCAAAGACACCCTGCGTGAAGTGCGCATGGCGTTGCTCGAAGCCGACGTCGCTCTGCCGGTGGTCAAGGACTTCGTCAATTCGGTCAAGGAACGCGCTGTCGGCACCGAGGTGTCGCGCAGCCTGACGCCGGGTCAGGCGTTCGTGAAGATCGTCCAGGCCGAACTCGAAAGCCTGATGGGCGCGGCCAACGAAGACCTGAACCTGAGCGCCGTGCCGCCCGCCGTCATTCTGATGGCCGGTCTGCAGGGTGCGGGTAAAACCACCACCGCCGGCAAACTGGCGCGCTTCCTTAAAGAGCGCAAGAAGAAGTCGGTCATGGTCGTGTCGGCGGACATCTACCGTCCTGCTGCTATTAAACAGCTGGAAACCCTGGCCAACGACATCGGCGTGACGTTCTTCCCGTCCGACCTGAGCCAGAAGCCGGTCGACATCGCCAACGCGGCTATTAAAGAAGCAAAACTGAAATTCATCGACGTGGTCATCGTCGACACCGCCGGTCGTCTGCACATCGACGAAGAGATGATGGGCGAGATCAAGGCGCTGCACGCCGCGATCAATCCGGTTGAAACCCTGTTCGTGGTCGACGCCATGACCGGTCAGGACGCGGCCAACACGGCCAAGGCCTTCGGTGATGCGCTGCCGCTGACCGGTGTGATCCTGACCAAGGTCGACGGTGATGCCCGTGGCGGTGCCGCGCTGTCCGTTCGCGCAATCACCGGCAAGCCGATCAAGTTCATCGGTATGGGCGAGAAGAGCGAAGCGCTCGATCCGTTCCACCCGGAGCGTATCGCTTCGCGGATTCTCGGCATGGGCGACGTGCTCAGCCTGATCGAACAGGCTGAAGCGACCCTCGACAAGGACAAGGCCGACAAGCTTGCTAAAAAGCTGAAGAAGGGCAAGGGCTTCGACCTCGAAGACTTCCGCGATCAGCTGCAACAGATGAAGAACATGGGCGGCCTCGGCGGGCTCATGGACAAACTGCCGAACATCGGCGGCGTCAATCTCTCGCAAATGGGCAATGCCCAGAACGCTGCAGAGAAGCAGTTCAAGCAGATGGAAGCCATCATCAACTCCATGACCCCGGCCGAGCGCCGCGACCCTGAGCTGATCAGCGGTTCGCGCAAGCGCCGGATCGCCATGGGTTCCGGCACCCAGGTGCAGGACATCGGTCGCTTGATCAAGCAGCACAAGCAGATGCAGAAGATGATGAAGAAATTCTCCGCCAAGGGCGGAATGGCGAAAATGATGCGCGGCATGGGCGGTATGTTGCCCGGCGGCGGCATGCCAAAGATGTAAAGACTTCGCCGGTCGTCGCACCGGCGCAGACCCCGCAAGGAAGCGGGATCAACAGCAAACCCGCACTCGGCGGGAGCTGACCGGCCGTTTTGAACGACGGCCCCATATGCAAATCTGCACGGCATGCCATAGGCGCCGGAAAAAGTCATTTGCAAAAGTCCGGATATTCCTTAGAATATGCGGCCTTTCGGGCACCCATGCCCGCTGTGCATTTAGATTTGCAGCACCGACTACAGGAACGATGTTCACATGCTAACAATCCGTCTTGCCCTTGGCGGCTCCAAAAAGCGCCCGTTTTACCACCTGACCGTAACCGACTCCCGCAACCCGCGTGACGGTTCCCACAAAGAACAGGTTGGTTTCTTCAACCCTGTTGCACGTGGTCAGGAAATCCGTCTGTCCGTGAACCAAGAGCGCGTTGCCTACTGGCTGAGCGTTGGTGCACAGCCTTCTGAGCGTGTTGCTCAGTTGCTGAAGGAATCTGCCAAGGCTGCAGCCTGAGCAGTATGAGCGCGACGCCAGAAAAAGCTGATGACCTGATCGTTGTCGGCAAGATTTTTTCGGTTCACGGCGTTCGCGGCGAGGTGAAGGTCTTTTCCTTTACCGATCCGATTGAAAACCTGTTGAACTACCGCAACTGGACGCTTCGGCGCGAAGGCGTGGTAAAGCAGGTCGAGCTGGTCAGCGGCCGATCCACTCAAAAGGATCTGGTTGCCAAGCTCAAAGGCCTCGACGATCGCGATGAAGCCCGTCTTCTGAGCGGTTACGAGATTTGCATCTCGCGAAGCCTTTTGCCCAACCTGACTGGCGACGAGTACTACTGGTACCAGTTGCAGGGTCTGAGTGTCATCAACCAGAACGAAGAATTCTTCGGCAAGGTTGATCACCTGTTGGAGACCGGCGCGAACGATGTATTGGTGGTCAAGCCCTGCGTCGGCAGCCTGGATGATCGCGAGCGGTTGTTGCCCTATACGGAGCAATGCGTGCTGGCAATCGACCTGGAAGCAGGCGTGATGAGGGTGGAATGGGACGCGGACTTCTAAGCAATGGCCAGCCTGCGCGTAGACGTCATTACGCTGTTCCCCGAGATGTTCTCGGCCATCAGTGAGTACGGCATTACCAGTCGTGCGGTCAAACAGGGGCTCTTGCAGCTGACCTGTTGGAATCCGCGGGATTACACGACGGATCGGCATCACACTGTGGACGATCGCCCGTTTGGCGGTGGTCCGGGCATGGTGATGAAGATCAAGCCCCTGGAAGATGCTCTGGTTCAGGCCAAGGCAGCAGCCGGGGAGGCGGCGAAGGTGATTTACCTGTCCCCCCAAGGCCGTCAACTGACTCAGTCGGCGGTACGCGAACTGGCGAAATCGGATGCATTGATCCTGATTGCCGGTCGCTATGAAGGCATTGACGAGCGTTTTATTGATGCTCATGTCGATGAAGAGTGGTCGATTGGTGACTATGTGTTGTCTGGCGGCGAGCTGCCGGCCATGGTCATGATCGATGCGGTTACACGACTGCTGCCCGGAGCTTTAGGGCATGCGGATTCCGCTGAGGAAGATTCCTTTACGGATGGTCTGCTGGATTGCCCGCACTACACCCGACCTGAGGTGTATGCGGATCAGCGTGTTCCCGACGTGTTGCTGAGTGGCAATCACGCGCATATCCGGCGTTGGCGTTTACAGCAGTCCCTTGGTAGGACCTATGAACGACGCGCCGATCTTCTGGAAAGCCGCTCGCTTTCTGGAGAAGAGAAGAAGCTGCTCGAGGAATATATCCGCGAGCGGGACGATAGTTAACAACGTATCGATGGTAGATCAGACGATTTACCTTAGGAGCACAGCATGACCAACAAAATCATCCTTGCACTCGAAGCAGAGCAGATGACCAAAGAAATCCCTACCTTTGCCCCGGGCGACACCATCGTCGTTCAGGTGAAAGTGAAGGAAGGCGATCGTTCCCGTCTGCAAGCGTTCGAAGGCGTTGTAATCGCCAAGCGTAACCGCGGCGTGAACAGTGCGTTCACCGTTCGTAAAATCTCCAACGGTGTTGGCGTAGAACGTACTTTCCAGACCTACTCCCCGCAGATCGACAGCATGGCTGTTAAACGTCGCGGTGACGTACGTAAAGCCAAGCTGTACTACCTGCGCGACCTGTCGGGTAAAGCAGCTCGCATCAAGGAAAAACTGGCTTAAGTCCAGCTTCCGATGCAGAAAAAAGCAGCCTACGGGCTGCTTTTTTGTTGCCCGCAATTTATCCACAGCATTCCGTTTCAGGCCTGACCCATGACCCCTCGCGAGCAAGAAATCGAACGCCGCACCGAACTCTCGGTGACCCGCGTGACCAAGGCGGTTTTCCCGCCGACCACCAACCACCACAACACCCTGTTCGGCGGCACCGCGCTGGCCTGGATGGACGAAGTGTCGTTCATCACCGCCACGCGCTTCTGCCGTTTGCCGCTGGTGACCGTGTCCACCGATCGCATCGACTTCAATCACGCGATCCCGGCAGGTTCCATCGTCGAACTGGTCGGGCGGGTGATCAAGGTTGGCAACACCAGTCTCAAGGTCGAGGTGGAAGTGTTCGTCGAAAGCATGAGCTGCGACGGCCGTGAGAAAGCCATTCACGGGCAGTTCAGCTTCGTTGCGATTGATGATGACAAGCGTCCGGTGCCGGTGCTGCCGGGTTTTGCGACCTGATTCAACGTCGAGCCGCGGCATTCGCGGGCAAGCCCGCTCCCACAGATTTTGTGTTGTTCGCTGATGTTGTGTTCGGCACGGACACTGTGGGAGCGGGCTTGCCCGCGATTTGTTCTATCAGGCGCTGCCACTCTCCGGCTGAATCAGCGCCACCAGCGTCCACCCCGGCCCCGGTTTCAGCACGGTTTCCGGCGACACGACATGCACCCAGCCGCTGTCATCGCGCATGAACAGCAGCGTCGCGCGATTGCCATGCAGAGCCTGGTAATCATCCCAGCCAAACCCGTCCGTCAGCGTCGTGCTGTACAGGTCGGCGCCCTGACCCAATTGGCTGGCCAGTCTGGCGTAAGTCAGCGCCTCGCTTCCCAGTTGATTACCACGATGTTCGAGGCTGGCGCGGTGCTTGTCGCTGCGCCGGCTCTCCTGCCCACTGGCGAGCCCGAACAACCGCTGATGGCCGAAGTCATGACGAAAGCGCATGGCTGCCAGCGTATTGAGTTCGCCCGACGGTGACAGCGCCAGCAAATGCCCCAGTCCGACCAGGTCCAGATGCGCATCGGCGTGCTGCGAGGCCGGATTGCCGAAGTAGGTCGGCAAGCCATCCATGCGCGCCGCCCGGATGTTTTCCCAGCTCGAATCCGTTAGCAGCACCCGGCTGCCCAGCTGTTGCAGCGACTTGCCGAGCAGGCGAGCAGGCCCGTTCGCTCCGACGATCAGGAAGCCACTGGGCGCGGGTTCCGCAACCTTCAACAGGCGCGCCAATGGCCGGGCAGTCGCGCTTTGCAGCACGACAGTGCCGATGATCACGGCGAAAGTCAGTGGCACCAGCAACAGCGCGCCTTCATGGCCCGCTTCATCCAGGCGAATCGCAAAGATCGCCGAGACTGCCGCCGCGACGATCCCGCGCGGGGCAATCCAGCACAACAATGCACGCTCACGCCAGCTCAGACTCGAACCAGCCGTACTCAGCACCACGTTCAGCGGCCGGGCGATCAACTGGATCACCAGCAACAGAATCAGCACCAGCGGTCCGAGGCCGATCAACGCGTTCAGATCCAGTCGCGCCGCCAGCAGAATGAACAGCCCGGAAATCAGCAGCACGCTGAGATTTTCCTTGAAGTGCAGGATGTGCCGCACGTCCACGCCCTTCATGTTCGCCAGCCACATGCCCATCAGCGTCACCGCCAGCAGACCGGATTCGTGCATGACCTGGTTGGCGGCGATGAATATCCCCAGCACCGCGGCGAGCGATGCCAGATTGTGCAAATACTCCGGCAGCCATTGGCGCCGGATGATCGTGCCGAGCAGCCAGCCACCGGCGACGCCGAACGCGCTGCCACAGACAATGACCCCGCCAAACGTCAGCAGGCTCTGTTCCAGCCCATGGCCTGCGGCCCGGGCGATGATGAAGCTGTAGACCACCACCGCGAGCAATGCGCCGATCGGGTCGATCACAATCCCTTCCCAGCGCAGGATGTTGGCGATCGAAGCTTTCGGCCGCACCACCCGCAGCATCGGCACGATCACGGTCGGCCCGGTGACCAGGGTCAGGCTGCCGAACAGGATGGCGAGCAACCAGTCGAAGCCCAGCAGCCAGTGGGTCGCGACCGCAATCACTACCCAGGTCGAGAGCGCGCCGATTGTGACCAGCCGATGCACGACGCTGCCGATCTCGCGCCATTCCGACAGGTGCAGGGTCAGGCTGCCTTCAAACAGAATCAACGCTACCGCCAGCGACACCAGCGGCATCAGCAGCGGGCCGAACATTTCCTGCGGGTCGAGCCAGCCCAGCACGGGGCCCGCCAGAATGCCGGTCAGCAGCAGAAACAGAATCGCCGGCAGCTTCAGGCGCCAGGCGAGCCATTGGCAGCCCAGTGCGGCGGCACCGATACCACCGAAAGCCAACAGAATTTGCTGCTCGTTCATTGAAGCTCCCTGTTCCTTGAAATAGCGGGCTATGAAAGACTAGCGGCCATTTCAACCGTTCACTCTTTATTTGCGCGCAGTGCCAAACCTGCGTGTCTTGAGCGCCCATGCCTGCCATCGACCACCCACTGATCGACCAGTTTCTCGACGCCCTCTGGCTGGAAAAAGGTCTCTCCGACAACACTCGCGATGCCTACCGCAGCGATCTCGCGCTGTTCAATGGCTGGTTGCAGGAGAAAGGTCTCGAACTGATCAATGCCGGTCGCGAGTTGATCCTTGATCACCTGGCCTGGCGTCTGGAACAGAACTACAAACCCCGTTCCACCGCACGATTTCTCTCCGGTGTACGTGGCTTTTATCGCTACCTGCTGCGGGAAAAACTGATTTCCGTCGATCCGACCTTGCGCGTGGATATGCCGCAGCTCGGTCGGCCATTGCCCAAATCCCTGTCGGAAGCCGATGTTGAAGCGCTGCTGAAGGCGCCGGATCTGAGCGAAGCCATCGGCCAGCGCGACCGCGCCATGCTCGAAGTCTTGTATGCCTGCGGGCTGCGGGTGACCGAGCTGATCAGCCTCACCCTGGAACAGGTCAACCTGCGTCAGGGCGTGTTGCGGGTCATGGGCAAGGGCAGTAAAGAGCGCCTTGTACCGATGGGCGAGGAAGCGATTGTCTGGGTCGAGCGCTACCTGCGCGATGGCCGCGGCGAGCTGCTGGGCGGGCGCCCCAGTGATGTGCTGTTCCCCAGCCAGCGCGGCGAACAGATGACTCGGCAGACCTTCTGGCACCGTATCAAGCATCAGGCCAAGGTCGCCGGCATTGGTAAATCGCTGTCGCCGCACACCTTGCGTCACGCGTTTGCCACACACTTGCTCAACCATGGCGCCGACTTGCGGGTGGTGCAGATGCTGTTGGGCCACAGCGACCTGTCGACCACGCAGATCTACACTCACGTCGCCCGGGCGCGTTTGCAGGATCTGCATGCCAAACATCACCCGCGCGGTTGAGCGCCGTTTGTCTTGCGACAGGCGCATTCGGCCACGGGAGCCTTATGTGGTAGGCTTTGCCGGTTTGCACGATGGGCGGTTATGACCCGGTGTTCCGGCACGGGCGTTCTGATCGTTCCATTTGTCCGCCTTCAGGAGTTCTCATGCGTCTGACCCAGATTTTCGCCGCCGCAGCCATTGCGTTGGTCAGCACCTTTGCCGTCGCCGATGACGCGGCCGACAAAGCGATTCGCCAAAGCCTGGAAAACCTCCAGCTCGACGTGCCGGTGGACACCATCACCGCCAGCCCGCTGCCAGGCCTGTATGAAGTCAAGCTCAAGGGCAGCCGCGTGCTCTACGCCAGCGCCGACGGCCAGTACATCGTTCAGGGCTACATGTTCCAGCTCAAGGACGGCAAACCGGTCAACCTGACCGAGAAAACCGAGCGCCTGGGCATTTCCAAACTGATCAATGCGATCCCGGTGGCCGAGACCGTGGTTTACCCGGCCGTGGGCGAAACCAAATCGCACATCACCGTTTTTACCGACACCACTTGCCCGTACTGCCACAAGCTGCACGCCGAAGTGCCCGAGCTGAACAAGCGCGGCATCGAGGTGCGTTACGTGGCGTTCCCGCGTCAGGGCCTGGGCTCGCCGGGTGACGAACAGCTGCAAGCCGTGTGGTGCTCGAAAGACAAGAAAGCCGCCATGGACAAAATGGTCGATGGCAAGGAAATCAAGGCCGCCAAGTGCGAGAACCCGGTTTCCAAACAGTTCGCCCTCGGTCAGTCGATCGGCGTGAACGGCACACCGGCCATCGTTTTGGCCGACGGACAAGTCATTCCGGGCTACCAGCCTGCGCCACAAGTCGCCAAACTGGCGCTGGGCGCGAAGTAATTCGCATCGTCACGCTCAGGCGTTGACGAGCGTGGTCCGGCGGCAGGATTGCCGGGCCATCAACAGAGAGCCGCGAACCTGCGGTTGTTTTCACGGCCGGCCTCGTGTCGGCCGTTTTATGGGGAGTTCACAGTGAAACCGGTCAAAGTAGGCATCTGTGGGTTAGGGACCGTCGGTGGCGGAACCTTCAACGTACTTCAGCGCAACGCCGAGGAAATTGCTCGTCGTGCCGGGCGTGGAATCGAAGTGGCACAAATTGCCATGCGCACGCCAAAGCCTCAGTTCCAGACGACCGGTATTGCGATTACCAACGATGTCTTCGAAGTGGCCACGAACCCTGAGATCGACATCGTCATAGAGCTGATGGGCGGCTACACCGTTGCCCGCGAGCTGGTACTCAAGGCCATCGAGAATGGCAAGCATGTGGTCACCGCGAACAAGGCTCTGATTGCCGTTCACGGTAATGAAATTTTCGCCAAGGCACGCGAGAAAGGCGTGATCGTGGCATTCGAAGCGGCGGTCGCCGGCGGCATTCCGGTGATCAAGGCGATCCGTGAAGGCCTGTCCGCCAACCGTATCAACTGGGTCGCCGGGATCATCAACGGCACCGGTAACTTCATCCTCACCGAAATGCGCGAGAAGGGTCGCACCTTCGAAGACGTGCTGGCCGAGGCGCAAGCGCTGGGCTACGCCGAAGCCGACCCGACCTTCGACGTCGAAGGCATCGACGCCGCGCACAAGCTGACGATCCTGGCTTCGATCGCATTCGGTATACCGCTGCAGTTCGACAAGGCTTACACCGAAGGCATCACCAAGCTGACCACCGCCGACGTGAACTACGCCGAAGCGCTGGGCTACCGCATCAAGCACCTGGGCGTTGCACGCAGCACCGCCGCCGGCATCGAGCTGCGCGTACACCCGACGCTGATCTCGGCCGATCGTCTGATCGCCAACGTCAACGGCGTGATGAACGCGGTGATGGTCAACGGTGACGCTGCCGGCTCGACCCTGTTCTACGGCGCCGGCGCCGGCATGGAGCCGACTGCTTCGTCGGTGATCGCGGATCTGGTGGACGTGGTTCGCGCCATGACCTCCGACCCGGAAAACCGCGTGCCGCACCTGGCCTTCCAGCCGGACTCGCTGTCGGCCCATCCGATCCTGCCGATCGAAGCCTGCGAAAGCGCCTACTACCTGCGCATCCAGGCCAAGGACCACCCGGGCGTACTCGCTCAGGTGGCGAGCATCCTCTCGGAGCGCGGTATCAACATCGAGTCGATCATGCAGAAGGAAGTCGAGGAACACGACGGCCTGGTGCCGATGATCCTGCTGACCCACCGCGTGCTGGAACAGCACATCAACGATGCGATCGCCGCCCTCGAAGCGCTGGCGGGCGTGGTCGGTCCGGTTGTGCGGATCCGCGTCGAGCACTTGAACTAAGCCGATCTCCTTCATCGGTCCCACCAGCGGGGCCGGTGTCGTGAACACTGTCCATTGGAGTCAGTCATGCGTTACATCAGTACCCGCGGCCAGGCACCGGCCCTGAATTTCGAAGACGTCCTGCTGGCCGGTCTCGCGACCGACGGCGGTCTGTACGTCCCGGAAAACCTGCCACGTTTCACCCAGGAAGAAATCGCTTCCTGGGCCGGCCTGCCGTATCACGAGCTGGCTTTTCGCGTCATGCGCCCGTTCGTCACCGGCAGCATTCCGGACGCCGATTTCAAAAAGATTCTTGAAGAAACCTACGGTGTGTTCGCCCACAACGCCGTTGCGCCGCTGCGTCAGCTGAACGGCAACGAATGGGTGCTGGAGCTGTTCCACGGCCCGACCCTGGCGTTCAAGGACTTCGCCCTGCAACTGCTCGGTCGTTTGCTCGACTACGTGCTGGAAAAGCGCGGCGAGCGCGTGGTCATCGTCGGCGCCACCTCCGGTGACACCGGTTCGGCCGCCATCGAGGGCTGCAAGCACTGCGAAAACGTCGACATTTTCATCCTGCACCCGCACAACCGTGTGTCCGAAGTGCAGCGTCGGCAGATGACCACCATCCTCGGTGAGAATATCCACAACATCGCCATCGAAGGCAACTTCGATGACTGCCAGGAAATGGTCAAGGCCAGCTTCGCCGACCAGAGCTTCCTCAAGGGCACCCGTCTGGTGGCAGTGAACTCGATCAACTGGGCGCGGATCATGGCCCAGATCGTTTACTACTTCCACGCAGCCCTGCAACTGGGCGGCCCGGCGCGCTCGGTGTCGTTCTCGGTGCCGACCGGCAACTTCGGCGACATCTTCGCCGGATACCTGGCGCGCAACATGGGCCTGCCGATCAACCAGTTGATCGTCGCCACCAACCGCAACGACATCCTGCACCGCTTCATGAGCGGCAACCAGTACGTCAAGGAAACCCTGCACGCCACGCTGTCGCCGTCGATGGACATCATGGTCTCGTCGAACTTCGAACGCCTGCTGTTCGACCTGCACGGTCGCAACGGCGCGGCGATTGCCGGCCTGATGGATTCGTTCAAGCAGGGCGGCGGCTTCAGCGTCGAACAGGAACGCTGGACCGAGGCGCGCAAACTGTTCGACTCGCTGGCCGTGGACGATGCGCAAACCTGCGAAACCATCGCCGAAGTCTACGAGCAGACCGGTGAAGTGCTGGATCCGCATACCGCCATCGGCGTCAAAGCCGCTCGCGAATGCCGCCGCAGCCTGGACATCCCGATGGTGATTCTGGGCACGGCGCATCCGGTCAAGTTCCCGGACGCGGTGGAGAAAGCCGGTGTAGGAAAAGCTCTCGAACTACCTGCACATCTTTCTGATTTGTTTGAGAGAGAAGAGCGCTGCACTGTGCTGGCGAACGAGCTCAAAGCCGTGCAAGCCTTTGTCAGCCAGCATGGCAACCGCGGCAAGCCTCTTTAAGCCCGCAAAGCTGTCACATTTTGAAGCCCGTCTCCTGACGGGCTTTCTTGTTTTTGCATGCCACACTGCGCGCGTTTCGCCCACCAAGGACGGGCGAGTCGATGACGAAGGATGTGGCAATGCGGTTTTTTTCAGGATTGAAACCAGCTCTGTGCTGGTTGTTTTTATTGGGATGTTTCGGGTTGTCGCAGTGGATCGAAGCAGCCCATCTGACGAAGCATTCCGATGCGCTGGAGGCGGTTCAGCCCATCGAGCTGGATGAGCACGAGCGTCAGTGGATTCGAGATAACCCACGGGTGACCGTCGCCTCGGTGCAATACCCGTTGTATCTGTTTCAGGACGAGCATGGCCAGTGGAGCGGCTTGAACAACGATGTACTCAAGCACATCAGCGCCATGACCGGATTGCAGTTCGTTCATCAGGAATCGTTTTCCACCGACCACATGCTGGAACGACTCCAGAGTGGCGTGGCCGACATCAGCACGACGTTGGCAATGAACGACGAGCGCAAGGCGTTTCTGGAGTTCAGTCATGCGTTTGGCGGTGCCGGGTGGGTGTTCGTCGGTCATTCGGGCGAGCCGGCAATACGGTCGCTCGAGATGCTGGCCAAGCGGGTACTGGTGCTGCCGGCCCGACATGCGCTGGAGGACAGCATTCGACGTGACTACCCGTCGATCGAGATCCGCTCGGTAAAGACCTATGCCGAGGCTCGGGCGCTGGTCGAAAGTGGCGAGGCTTACGCCACCATCGAAAACGAGATCGGCGCTCAGCTGTTTCCCTCCGGCCTGCTCAGGGTCGGTGGTCTCGTCGAGGGCAAGTGGGAGGCCGACCATCTGGCGGTACGCAAGGGGCTACCTGAGCTTGTGAGCATCCTCAACAAAGCCTTGGGCGCTTTCTCGGCGGCCGAACTGCGTGCCATGCGCCTGAAGTGGCTGGACGGAGTCTCACCTGCGCCGGCACCGTCGTTCCGCGCTCGGCTGATCGAGTGGGGATGCTGGGGGATGGGGGCACTCGGGGTGTTAGGCCTGCTTTCGCTGCTATGGAATCGTCGACTCGCTACCGAAATAAAACAGCGAAGGGAGGCTGAAAAGCGCCTGGGTGATCAACTGGCCTTTCAACACGCATTGATCGATGCGATGCCTGACCCTGTGTTCGTTCGCGATCTGCAGGGCCGGTTGATCATGTGCAACCGCAGTTATGAAGATGCGCTGTCGGTCCGACTGGAGCAGGTGCAGGGCCGGATGCTGTTCGAATTCGATGCACTGCCACAAGCCACGGCATTGATGCTGCATGACGAATTCATGGCGCAGCTGGGTACGCGTAAAACACGCTTCAGCAAGCGGCAACTGATGTTCAAGAGCGGGCCCCGTCAGATCTATCAATGGACGGTGCCGTTTTACAGTGTCGATGGAAAATTGCGCGGCCTGCTCGGGGGCTGGACGGACATCACCGAGCGGCGGAAGGAGAGCGGGTGTCGATGTCTGCATTAAAGATGGGAAAAGTCCTATAAAACGCGGCTACTTTTCTGATGGGAGGCTTAGGACGAACACCCTAGAGTGACAAGCCACTGCGGCGTGAATCCGCGATTGTCGTTCCAGAGGTCGTCCCATGCGCTCGCTCAAGATCCTGATTCTCGAACCCAACCCGTTCCAGTTGATGGCGTTGCACCAGATGCTCAACGCCATCGGTATCTACGATGTGCTGACCGCGCCGTCGCTGGGTTCGGCAAAGCGTTCACTGGAGCGCCGCGGAACCGTCGACATCGCCGTGTGCAATCCACAGTTGCAGAGCGGCGACGGGTTGGCGCTGATCCGGCATCTGTCCGACCGGCAAGCTGCGCGGGCACTGATTATGGTGGGGGCTGTGGCACCCTCCATGCTGGATGATCTGGAAACCTTGCTGGGCGAGCACCGGATCACCTTGCTGGGCCGCCTTCACACGCCGGTCTCGGCGGTGTTGATGAGGGCGTTGCTGGACACCTACATGACCATCCCCCGGCATTGCGTCGACGCTTGAGCCCCATGGTTATTTTTCTGTCATCTTCACCATGCATGCTCCGATAGGCCGGTGACGCTCCGGGAGAGGCCGGCGGCAGGCAGAACTTTCCTCTCGGGCCGGTGGTCATTTACTGTGAACACGCCCCAGACACTGTGTTTTCGGACTATTGAGTGGAGATCGAGATGGAAAGTATCAGTCTATTGCTCGGTGAGGCTCTGAGCCCGTATCAAGTAACGTTGACCCCTCGCGGTCGCCACGGCGAATGCCTGGTGACCTTGAAGAACGGCAGCGGCGCGATCGTGGTGGAGCGCGAATTCAATCAGGCGCAATTGAGCGACAAGCGCCAGCTGACGGATGTGGTCGACGGCCTGCACCGTGACATCCTGATTGCCGAAGGCCGGCTGGAACCCTGTGTGATCGCCGCGTTGCGAAACGCAGCCCTCGACAAGCACCCGTCCCTCTGAAAACTGATTTTTCAATTGTGGGAACCTTCCTGCATCCCGATCAGTCAGACCCCGTAACAGCAGGATCAAGCATTGTGCTCCGGTGCTTGTCGCTTGCTGCTACGGGTCTTTGATACAGACCACGTTTAACCCCGAGTCGTCTCCCCACTTCTCGGGGTTTCTTTTTGCCCGGATTTCACTGCGCGGCCTGTTGCTCGAAGAAAATTCGCGCCTGTTCCAGATAATCCTCGCGCCGCTCGGGGTCGAGCCAGTCGGCGTAGAGCTGGTTGAGGTGTTCGTGGGGCAGGGTGCGCAACAGCTGATTGATCTCAGTGATCGCCTGCCGACCCGCCGTGGTATCGGTGCAACCGACATGGCCCGACAGGTACTTGCCCGTGCCGCGAATCGGGAAGAACAGCAGTTCGTCTTCGGCGATCTCGGCCTGGCGCGCCTGGTAACGGATTTCCGGCCAGTAACCCAGTACCACCTGCAAACGCCCCAGACGTTGCATCGACAGCAGGCTGCTGAGCGCATCGTTGCCGTAGTGAGGCGTCAGCGCGCCGCTCGGTGCCTGATGCAGCAATGTATCGATGTACTCGCCATAACTGCGTTCCGCTACCACTCCGACTTTTCGCTCGCCGTTCGCCAAAAACGCCGACAGATCGACTTCATCCTCGACCAGAAACGGCTCCAGCACTTCGCGATCTCTCTGACGCACCACCAGACCATTGCTGACCGCGCGAAACGCGGGAATGGAGAACGCAATCCACTGGGCGCGTTCCTTGTTCCAGATCAGCGACGGATCGCAGGCAAAGGGATGTTCATGAAGCATTTGAATGCCACGGGCGCGATTGACCCGCATCAAGGTGTGTTCGTATTGCGGCATGCCGGCAATCAGCATCGGCATCAATTGATCGATAACGCCCTGGCCCTTTTTCGGGCCTTCGAAGATCGTCAGTGGCGGCAGGTCGCGCAACAGCCAGATCAACGTCGGTTTGGCCTGCGCCCACGCCGGCAGCACCAGCAGAAATAGCAGGCCGAACAACCGCCATGTCCACCAATGGTGGGCGCGGTTCGAGGCCGAGGGCATCAGGCGCTTCAGCTCAGATGGCTCCGTCTTCGCGCAGCCGGGCGATCTGCTTCTCGTCGTAGCCAAGATCGTGGAGTACCTGCGCATTATGTTCACCGAGCTGCGGTCCGACCCATTCGGACGTGCCGGGTGTATCAGAGAGTTTCGGCACGATGCCCGGCATCTTGAAGGGTTTGCCGTCCGGCAGTTTGGCGTGCAGGAACATTTCCCGGGCCAGGTACTGCGGATCGTTGAACATGTCTTCGGCGCTGAAGATCCGGCTGGCTGGCACTTCGGCCTGATTCAGCAGATCCAGCACGGTTTGCAGCGGCAGCGAATTGACCCAGCGGTCGATCACGCCGTACAACTCGTCACGGCGGGTGTCGCGCCCATCGTTGCTGGCCAGCGCCGGGGCATTGGCCAGATCTTCACGGCCGATGATCAGCATGAAGCGCTTGAAGATCGCATCGCCATTGGCGCCAATCTGCACGTGTTTGCCGTCGGCGCTGGTGTGGATCGAGGAGGGCGTGATGCCCGGCATGATGTTGCCAGTGCGCTCACGAATGAATCCGAACACATCGAACTCCGGCACCATGCTTTCCATCATGGCGAAGATCGCTTCATACAGCGCCACATCCACCACCTGGCCGAGGCCGCCGTTGACCTCGCGATGACGCAGGGCCATCAACGCGCCGATCACGCCCCACAGAGCGGCAATCGAATCGCCAATGGAAATTCCGGTGCGTACCGGCGGCCGGTCTTCGAAACCGGTGATGTAGCGCAGGCCACCCATGGATTCGCCGACTGCACCAAACCCAGGCTGATCCTTCATCGGCCCGGTCTGGCCGAAACCGGACAGACGCACCATCACCAGTTTCGGGTTCAGCGCATGCAGGGTTTCCCAGCTCAGGCCGAGTTTTTCCAGCACGCCCGGGCGGAAGTTCTCGATCAGGATGTCGGCTTCACCCAGCAGTTTTTTCAGGATCGCCAGGCCATCGGGGTGTTTCAGGTTCAGCGTCAGGGACTTTTTGTTGCGTGCCTGGACGAACCACCACAGCGAGGTGCCTTCGTACAACTTGCGCCATTTGCGCAGCGGATCCCCGCCGTCCGGCGACTCGATCTTGATCACTTCGGCGCCGAACTCGCCGCAGATGCGCGAGGCAAACGGCCCGGCAATCAAAGTACCCAATTCAATGACTTTCAGACCGCTGAGCGGTTTGTTGGCGAACGGCATGCGAGATCCTGTAGGACAAGGCTGAGCGGATACAGCGTTTTAACATAGCCGGCTGTCAGTCGCGCAAGGTTGATCGCCATCAATTCGTGGATTGCCTACAGCATCGGTTAGACTTGCCGACTTTCCTCGTATCAAGAAGCCCGTTCATGGCCCAGCCGTCCACTACCTACAAATTCGAACTGAACCTCACCGATCTCGACCGCAGCGTCTACGAGAACGTGAAGCAGACCATCGCCCGTCACCCTTCGGAAACCGAAGAACGCATGACCGTACGCCTGTTGGCCTACGCGCTCTGGTACAACGAGCAACTGTCGTTCGGTCGTGGTCTGTCGGACGTGGATGAACCTGCGCTGTGGGAAAAGAGCCTGGATGACCGTGTCCTGCACTGGATCGAAGTCGGCCAGCCGGACGCGGATCGCCTGACCTGGTGCTCCCGTCGCACCGAGCGCACCAGCTTGCTGGCCTACGGCAGCCTGCGTGTCTGGGAAGGCAAGGTCATTCCGGCGATCAAAAACCTGAAGAACGTCAACATTGCCGCTGTTCCTCAGGAAGTGCTGGAAACCCTGGCCCAGGACATGCCCCGCGTCATCAAGTGGGACGTGATGATCAGCGAAGGTACGATCTTCGTCACCGACGACCGTGGCCAGCACGAAGTCCAGCTCACCTGGCTGCAAGGCGAGCGCGGTTAAGTCCGCGCTACCCACGAAAAATCCCACGTATCCAAGAGAAGCTCCTGTCACCCCATGCGTATCGATCCTCGCCCGTTGCCCGCCACTCTGCCGTTTCTCGGTGAACTGCCACCGCTGCTGACCCGCTTGTACGCGGCACGGGGCGTGCAGTCCGAGGCGGAGCTGGACAAGAGCCTGGCGCGGCTGATTCCGTTCCAGCAGCTCAAAGGGATCGATGCGGCGGTGGACCTGCTGGTGACGGCACTGGAGCAGCGTCAACGGATCCTGATCGTCGGCGACTTCGACGCCGACGGCGCGACGGCCAGCACCGTGGGCGTGCTCGGTTTGCGCCTGTTGGGCGCGGCGCACGTCGATTATCTGGTGCCGAACCGCTTCGAATACGGCTACGGCCTGACCCCGGAAATCGTCGAAGTCGCGATGACCCGCGAGCCGCAACTATTGATCACCGTCGACAACGGTATTTCCAGCGTGGAAGGTGTGGCGGCTGCGAAACGTCACGGTCTGAAGGTCTTGATCACCGACCACCACTTACCCGGCGATGAACTGCCGCAGGCCGATGCGCTGGTCAATCCGAACCAGCCCGGCTGCGAGTTCCCGAGCAAGGCGCTGGCCGGTGTCGGGGTGATTTTCTATGTGTTGATGGCGTTGCGCGCGCGCCTGCGCAGCCTCGGCTGGTACGAGAGCAAGCCACAACCGAACATCGGCGAACTGCTGGATCTGGTGGCACTGGGCAGCGTCGCCGACGTGGTGCCGCTGGATGCCAACAACCGGATCCTGGTGCACCAAGGCCTGGAACGAATTCGCGCCGGACGTGCGCGGCCGGGGATCAAGGCGATCCTGGAAGTGGCCAAGCGCGAAGCCTCGCGCATTACTTCTACCGACCTCGGTTTCATCGTCGGCCCGCGTTTGAACGCGGCGGGGCGTCTGGATGACATGAGCCTGGGTATCGAGTGCCTGCTGACCCACGACGCTGCGCTGGCCCGGGAAATGGCTGCGCAACTGGACGGCATGAACCAGGATCGCAAATCCATCGAGCAGGGCATGCAGCGTGAAGCGCTGGCCCAGCTCAAGGACTTGCCGGTCGAGTCGATGCCGTTCGGGTTGTGCCTGTTCGATCCGGAATGGCATCAGGGTGTCATCGGTATTCTGGCGTCGCGGATGAAAGAGCGGTATTTCCGCCCGACCATCGCCTTCGCCGATGCTGGCGACGGTTTGCTAAAGGGCTCGGGGCGTTCGGTTCAGGGCTTTCATATCCGTGATGCGCTGAGCGTGGTTGCGGCGCAACATCCGGATCTGATTGCCAAGTACGGCGGCCACGCGATGGCGGCCGGTCTGACCTTGCCGCAGGAGAATTTTCCATTGTTTGCCGAGGCATTTGACGCCGAAGTGCGTAGGCAGCTTCGCGAAGAAGACCTGACCGGGCGCCTGCTGTCGGACGGCACATTGGCGGTCGAGGAGTTTCATCTGGAACTGGCTCGCGCCCTGCGTCACGCCGGGCCTTGGGGCCAGCATTTCCCGGAGCCGTTGTTTCACGGCGTGTTCCAGTTGGTCGAGCAGCGAGTGGTCGGCGAGCGGCACCTGAAAGTGGTGCTGAAAACCGAATGCGGTTCGGTGAAACTCGACGGCATCGCCTTCGGGATTGATCGCGATATCTGGCCGAACCCGACGATCAAATGGGTCGAACTGGCCTACAAACTCGATTTGAACGAGTTTCGCGGCAATGAAACCGTGCAACTGATGATCGCCCACATCGAACCGCGCTAAAGGTCGTTGCGCCCCTTGCTGAAGGGGCGCAGGCAGCTTCAATTGTCCTGTTTCATTTCTGAACCCTCCCTCATCCCCGGATGTCGACTAGGCTCTAAGCACTGCTTGATTGGCCTTGTGACGTCTTGTCGAATTTTTTGCCCGCGGGGGCGGGTGCTGCACCTTTTTCCTGTCACTCGTCGACTTTTCAAACAGAACCCTGGAGCCTGCCCACTGATTTGAGAGGTGCCCCATGAGTCTGCTGCTTGAACCCTTTACCCTTCGCCAACTGACCCTGTCCAACCGCATCGCCGTGTCGCCCATGTGCCAGTACTCCAGCGTCGATGGTCTGGCCAACGACTGGCATCTGGTGCACCTCGGCAGCCGTGCCGTGGGGGGCGCTGGCCTGGTATTTACCGAAGCCACGGCGATCACGGCCGACGGGCGGATCACCGCCGAAGACCTGGGCCTGTGGAACGACGAACAGATCGCACCGCTGCAACGCATTACCCGTTTCATCAACGCGCAGGGCGCAGTGGCCGGCATTCAACTGGCCCACGCCGGGCGCAAGGCCAGCACCCACCGGCCGTGGATCGGCAAGCATGGCAGCGTCAAACCGGACGACGGTGGCTGGACGCCGGTCGGTCCTTCGCCCATTGCCTTCGACCCCCAACACACCCAACCCAAACAGCTTGATGAGGGGCAGATCGCCCAAGTCATTCAGGACTTCGTGGCAGCAGCCAAACGCGCGCTGACCGCCGGTTTCAGTGTGGTCGAGGTGCATGCGGCGCACGGTTATCTGTTGCACCAGTTTCTATCGCCATTGAGTAACCAGCGCCGCGACCAGTACGGCGGTTCGTTCGAAAACCGCATTCGTCTGGTGCTGCAAGTGACCGAAGCGGTGCGCGCGGTGTGGCCAGAAGAACTGCCGGTGTTTGTGCGCCTGTCGGCTACCGACTGGGTCGAGGACGGCTGGAACCCCGATGAAACCGTGGAGTTGGCGCGACGCCTGAAAGCCTTGGGGGCTGATCTGATCGACGTGTCATCGGGCGGCACGGCGGTTAACGCCGAAATTCCTGTGGGGCCGGGTTATCAGACGCGCTTCGCCGAACGGGTGCGCAAGGAGTCGGGCATTGCCACCGGCACCGTGGGAATGATTACCGAGCCGGCCCAGGCCGAGCACATCCTGCGGACCTGTCAGGCCGACATCATCTTCCTCGCCCGTGAACTGCTGCGTGATCCGTACTGGCCGCTGCATGCCGACGATGACCTGGGCGGACGCAAAGCGGTGTGGCCGGCGCAGTATCAACGTGCGACCCATCGAGATCAGCCGATTCACGAGTCTGATCTGCGGGATTGATTCCGACCGGTCGCAAAGCCTATAAAACCCGCCATTGAACCGGCGGGTTTTTTCTTGCCTGTCGTTTGGAATCGCAAAGGAATGGATCGCAATGTTGATCGAACGAGAGCTGACTGAATCGGACTTGCCTCTGCTGGCGCTGATCGACCGCAGTGAGTTGGTCGAAGAGTGCTATCGCGTGGAAAACGGTGAGCTGGTTCTGTATCCGGCGCGTTTCGACATGCGCGGATGGCCCGAAGGTGAGGCGGAGGAGAATGCGCGCGTACTGGAAAAATGCTGGCGCAGCGGCGGATGGCTACACGGGCTTTTCTATGGTGAAACACTGGTGGCGGCAGTGGTTGTGGATAACCGGGTTATTCAAAATCAGAGCCTGAAGATGCGGCAGTTGAAGTTTCTGCACATCAGCCGCACCTGGCGCGGGCAGGGATTGGGCGGGCGCTTGTTTGCACTGGCTTGCGAGCATGGCCGACAGGTAGGTGCCGAAGCGTTGTACGTCTCTGCGACCGAGTCGCGCAATACCGTGGAGTTCTATCAGCGCCAGGGTTGCCGGTTGCTGACGCAACCGGACCCCGAGCTGTTTGATCTGGAACCCCACGATATCCACTTGTACTGCCCGTTGGCCTGACGGCTCAACGCATCAAGGATACTTGCGCTTGTCCGGCGCCGGCGGGAAGTACTGGTACAACCAGGTCTCGCTCAACGTGCGGTCGTTGGTGCGGATGAACAGTCGCAGCTCCACCGGCTCCACGCTGTCATTGGTCGGGTACCAGTCGAACAGGATCCGGTAACCCTTGATGTCATCCAGCACCAGCACGCTGAAATCCTGCACCTTGCCGTTGGAGCAGGTCACCACCGGTTCGATCCCGGTGCCCTGCGGCAGGCGATCCAGACCGCCACCCGTGAAGTCCACGGCAAAACGACGGGCCCAGACTGGCGGGTAATGCTCGCCCGGTGCCCAGCCTTCGACGAATCCACCCATGCCCGAACGGGTCGCATGCACCCGCGCCAGCGGCGTACCGACCGGCGGCAGAGCGCTCCAGTAGAGCTTGTAGCCGTAGTTCAGCGAGTCGCCAGCCGCTACCGGTTTCTTCGGCGTCCAGAACGCAACGATGTTGTCGAGGGTTTCACCGGTTGTAGGAATTTCCAGCAGATCGATGGAGCCTTCGCCCCACGCGGTTGTAGGTTCTACCCACAGGCTCGGACGCTTGCTGTACCAGTCGACAGTGTCCTGATAGTTGGCGAATTCATGGTCGGTCTGCACCAGACCGAAACCTTTCGGATCGGTGTCGGCGAAGGCATTGAATTGCAGGGTCGCCGGGTTGTTCAGCGGGCGGCAGATCCACTCGCCGTTGCCGCGCCACATGGCCAGACGATCCGAGTCGTGGATTTGCGGATGGATGGTGTCGCACATCCGGCGCTCGTGGGTGCCGCAGCTGAACATGCTGGTCATCGGCGCGATGCCCAGTTGTTCGATGGCGGTGCGGGCATTGATGTGGGCATCGACTTCCATCACCACGCGCTCGGCCTGGCAATCGATGTCGAAGCGATAGGCGCCGGTCGCGCTCGGCGAATCGAGCAGGGCGTAGACCACAAAGCGGGTCGCGTTCTGGTCCGGAGTTTCGAACCAGAACTTGGTGAAATCAGGGAATTCTTCGCGTTTCTTGGCGTAGGTGTCGACGGCCAGGCCACGGGCGGAGAGGCCATATTGGCCAGTGGCATCCACCGCGCGGAAGTAGCTGGCGCCGAGGAACGACACCACGTCATGCCGGTCCAGTTCCGGTGCCTTGAACAGCTTGAAGCCGGCAAAACCCAGGTCGCCCTTGAGCTGCTGGGTGTCGACCGAGGTGTTCTCATAGTTGAACAGCTGAGGGCGGAAATGCACCTCGCGGGCCGTGCGGGTCTTCGGATCGACGCTGTACATGCGCACCGGCTGACGGAAACCCATGCCGACGTGGAAGAACTGCACATCGAGCTGACCCTTGTTCTCCTTCCACAGCGAATGCTCGCCGTCGTAGCGGATCGCATTGAAGTTCTGCGGGGTCATGGTCGCCAGGGTCGGCGGCAGCACCTGTTTGGTGTCCTGATACGCGCTGCCGGCCAGTTGCTTGGCCTGGCGCTTCAGCGTTTCAAAGTCGAAAGCCTGGGCTTCACCGTCGGCGGCACCGCCAGAGGCGGCCCAGGCGCGTGCGGCGAGCAGGCCGGAGGCGGAAAGGCCGGTGTAAGCCGCAATGGCCATGGACGCTTTGAGCAAATTCCTGCGGTGCATAGATACAACCTGTCGTGGACAATCCCGCGCCGTTCCTGGCACGTACTGGATCAGAAATTACGGTTCGGACAAGCCTTCGGCCAAACGCTACGGACTAGTAACAGATGCCCGCTAGCTTAATCCGTTCGCTGATTTTGCAAAATTCATTGATAGCACGACGACAGCGTCTCAATGAAACAAGACGTTACGGTTACTTATCCCACAGCCTTTTCTGATTTATAGGGCATATCTGCTTTTTTCGACTAATTACTCTAAAAACAGCTTTTCAGCGCCGATTTAATTTCTATTCTATGGGCATGGCCGGTCACGACCCATCCGACCGGCAGGGCTCAAATCGCTGCTTAAAGGAGCAGGGCGATGCGGTTTTCGAAAATTTCTGACGTACTGGAAAAGGACATCGTCCATGACAAAAGGACAAGGCATCACCGAAATGTTGGGCATCTTTCCCTGCCTCACCAACGTCCGGCGAAGACGCCGGCTCAGTCCTGACGAACTGAAACTGGTGGAGCGTTACCGCGAGTTGTCGGAAAGCGACCGGATTGCGATGAGGTATCTGGTGGATGCGATGAGGAGTGTTTCGCGATTTTGAAGTGAAAAACCAAAGGGGCGGACTGTGAAGTCCGCCCCTTTTTCATTCTTGGGGCTTACCGTGGACGCTGCGGTTGCATCAACCCCTTTGAAAATTTGGGTGGCGAACCGAGTGGCGTTCGAAGTCGGGATACTTCCCGTCAACACGGCAAAACCGGAAGGCCCGCGCCACGCGGCCCGCCATAACGCAGAACTGCAGTTCGGAATAACCACAGTTCAATGAAGGGCAAACACCGTGTTGACAGATTTCCGGCTTCGACCTCAGCTACTAATTGGGCTGCAACGGGACAAAGCCTATCGGTCAGGCGCTAGCGGTGCCAGGTCTACTCTGACGACGCTGGTTGTAGGAATTGAAGATCCTTCTCGTAAGCAGCATCTGTAGGAATTTCCTGTTTTTGCATGTCCTGCAGAGAGGCAGCCCCTAAGCGGCAGTTTTTCCTTTATTTATTCGAATTCCAGGAATGAACTGCAGGTTTTCTACATGCTGATCGAATTTTCGGTTTCCAATTACCGCTCGTTTCGGGACAGGCAAACCCTGTCCATGGCGGCCACTCCTCGTTTGAGCAAATCGAGTAATACCTTCAAACCTCCCATCACTGCTGAAAGACTCCCTGATTTATTGAAGGTCGCGGCAATCTACGGCCCGAACGCTGCCGGGAAATCTTCATTGATCCGCGCAATGGGGATCGTGGGACGCTTGATGGCGGTTCCTTCGGGATCAAATGACGATGCACTGCCGGTTTCACCTTTCCGGTTTGACCGGGCTTTGAATGATGCCCCCAGCTTCTTTGAGTACGACTTTATACAAGCCGGGCTGCGCTATCGGTTCGTGCTCGGACTGACTGCCCGGAGAGTTGTTCAGGAGCAATTGCTCGTCTATCCCAAAGGAAAGGAAACCCTGCTCTATCGCCGCCAGTTTGATGCGGAGGGCGAACACTATGTGTTTGGTAAAACCCTTGAGGGTGGCAAGGAAGTACACAATGCCTGGCGTCGATTAACCAGTCCGAAGATGTTGTTTATCGCGCAAGCCGTTGCCAATAGCAGCGAAGAGTTGAGCCAGTTGCGCTTACCGTTCAGTTGGTTTCAAACCGGGTTGCTGGTAGTGGAACAGAACAACATGCTTGGTTTGTCCACAGCGTCGATTCGGTTTCTGAAAATGGTCAAGAACCATACGAGTGATCTTCGCGACTTTCTCAAGGCTCTGGATATTCCTGTATCGGCCATTCAACTCAACGCGGACGAAGACATAGCGACCTCGGGCAATGGAAAACTGACTTTGAAAGAGTTCGTCGCGGCGGCGCAAAAGGACAAGCTGACCCTTACGCATTCCAGTGTTTCAGGTGACGCCGAATTCGATTTTTCTGAAGAGTCGTGTGGCACAAAGAATCTGATCGGCTTCTGGCTACCCTGGTTCATGATGAATCAGGCCGGGGGCAGCGGGGTTTTGTGTGTCGATGAACTGGACAGCAGCCTTCATCCTGAAATCGTGGCTGACTTGATTGGCAAGCACTTGAGCAGTGGTCTGGACACTCAGTTGATCTTTACCACTCACGACACGCATCTGATGAATGAAAAGATTCTCAGGCGGGATCAGTTCTGGATCACCGAACGCGATGCCCACGGCGCTACCTGCCTGTTTTCCGTGCACGATTTTGAGGGACGGGAAAGTGAGGATGTCGAGAAGCGCTACTTCGAAGGCCGCTATCGCGGATTGCCGCTGATAAGGCGGGATTGAGAATGGTGGGTTCGAACAGGTCGTTTGATCGAAAGGCTTCACGTTTCAAGGCGCAGCCGAAAGTGTTGGTCTTGTGTGAGGACAGTAAGTCAGGGAAGCGTTATCTGGAGGAGGCCGCGTTTTATTTTCGGGCCAAGGCACAAGTTGAAATCGTTCATTGCGGCATTACGCATCCGAGCGGGATAGTCGAGCGCGCGGTTGTGCGACAAAAGCAGTTCGACAAAGTGTTCTGCGTGTTGGATCGTGATACTCACTTGTGCTTCGAGCGGGCACTGAATGTTGCGAGGTCTCATCCCAGGATCACAGTCATCGCCTCGTATCCATGTTTTGAGTTTTGGCTTCTGCTGCACTTTGGTTTCAATCGAAAGCCTTTCAGGGCGGTCGGCAAAAACTCTCCGGGTGATCTGGTTACCAAGAGCCTGAGAGCGAAGCCCGGCATGTTTAGATATGAAAAGGGAAAGGACATCAGCTATTTCACTCAACTGCTTGGAGAACCATTCAATATGGCGAGAACGCTGGCACCGAAAATCCTGGAGGATGTTTCTGTCAGTGGTGAGCCCAACCCAAGTACCGAAATCCATTTACTGATGGACGAATTTGAAACTCTCTCCAAACCTCAGTTGATCTAGTCATGCGAACCATGCCCGCATCCTTGCGGGCAGGTTGTGCTCTGTTACCGACCCACCTTCCACGCATCCCCAGCCGGCGCCTTCCCATGGTCATACGGCTTGCCAATCCACATGTAAATCAACCCCAGCCCAATCACGATCGCCGTGCTCAGCACCATCGCGTAGTTGATGTACCACGCTGCATCCGGCGTGCGTGGCCAGGCCATGTTGATGATTGCGCCGACGCCGTACACCAGCGCGCCGATGTTCACCGGCCAGCCCCAGGCGCCGAGGGTGAATTTGCCGCTCGGTTTCCAGCCTTTGCTGCGGGCGTACAGGGCGGCGAGGACGATCATTTGAAACGCGAGGTAGATGCCGATGGCGGCGAAGCTGACGATGGTGGCCACGGCGTCTTGCAGGAAGAAGCCGAGGGCGATGATCAGGCCGGGCAGGACGCCGGACACGAACAGGGCGGCAACTGGAACCTGCGTCGTAGGAGAAATCTTTTTCAGCAGTCGGCTGCCGATGACCATTTCATCGCGAGCGTAGGAATACAGCAGACGACTCGCCGCCGCCTGCAGGCTGATGACGCAGGAGATGAAGGAAATCATCACCACGCCCATCACCACTTTCGAACCGACCGGGCCGAAGGCGTTGTTGAGGATGGTGGTGACCGGGTCCTTGTCGGTGCCGTTGATCACCGCTTGCATGTCCGGTACGGCGAGGATCAGCGCCAGGCAAGCGAACATCGCCGCGATGCCGCCGATGTAGATGGTCATGCGCATAGCCACCGGGATTTTCTTGCTCGGGTTCGGGGTTTCTTCGGCCACATCGCCGCAGGCCTCGAAGCCGTAGTAGAGGAACATCCCCGCCAGCGACGCGGTGAGGAACGCCGGAAGATAGGAGCCGTCGACGCTGATGTCGAAGGTGTTGAACAGCACGCTGATCGGCTGGTGACGCTCGAAAATCAGCAGGTACACGCCGACGATCACCGCGCCCACCAGTTCGCAGAGGAAGCCGAACATGGCGATCCGCGCCAGCACTTTAGTGCCGCTGAGGTTCACCAGCGTGGCGAACAGCGTCAGCACCAGGGCGATGACGATGTTGGTGTTGTTGCTGGGCTCAAAACCCAGCATGGCGGCGAGGTACGGGCCGGCGCCGACCGCAACGGCGGCGATGGTCACGCACAGGGCGATGGAGTAGATCCAGCCGACCATCCATGCCCATTTCTTGCCCACCAAGCGACGTGCCCACGGGTAGACGCCGCCGGAAATCGGGAACTGCGACACCACTTCGCCGAAGATCAGGCACACCAGCAATTGCCCGCAACCGACCAGCAAATAGGCCCAGAACATCGGTGGCCCGCCGGCGGCCAGGCACAGGCCGAACAGGGTATAAACCCCTACGACCGGTGACAGATACGTGAAGCCCAACGCGAAGTTTTCCCACAGGCTCATGCTGCGGTTGAAGTTGGAGGTGTAGCCCAGCTGGCGCAGTTGTTCGGCATCGCTGTCGGCAACGGCGGCTGAGAGATCGGGTGATGCACTCATGTGTGTTTGCTCCGTGAAATCGGCAGATTTCGGATGGCCGAAGCCGTGGCGGGGCTTTGTGAGCGCCGCCCGGATCGGTAGTTATTGTTTTGAATGCCTGGTGATGCGGATGACCGGTTTCTGCCTTGAAGCCGGGGGATACCTTTAGTGCTTGAACATCACATGCCGAACCGTGGTGTAGTCCTCCAGCCCGTACATGGACATGTCCTTGCCGTAGCCGGACAGTTTCTGACCGCCATGAGGCATTTCGCTGACAAGCATGAAGTGCGTGTTCACCCAGGTGCAGCCGTACTGCAACCGCGCAGACAGTCGATGCGCACGTCCTACATCCGCCGTCCACACCGAAGACGCGAGGCCGTAGTCCGAATCGTTGGCCCACTCCAGCGCCTGAGCCTCATCGGTGAACTTGGTCACCGAGACCACCGGCCCGAACACTTCGCGGCGGACGATCTCATCGTCCTGCTGGGCGTCGGCCAAAACGGTTGGTTCGAAGAAGAAACCGTTGCCGTCCACAGCCTTGCCGCCAGTGATCAAGCGAATGTGCGGTTGCGCCACGGCGCGTTCGACAAACCCGGCCACGCGGTCGCGATGCTGGGCGGTGATCAGTGGCCCGAGCTCGGTCGACGGATCATCTTGCAAGCCGTACTTGATGCTGCTGACCGCTGCGCCGAGCTTCTCGACGAACTTGTCGTAAATGCCTTGCTGGGCGTAGATCCGGCACGCGGCGGTGCAGTCCTGGCCGGCGTTGTAGAAGCCGAAAGTGCGAATACCTTCGACCGCCGCATCAATGTCGGCATCGTCGAAGATGATCACCGGCGCCTTACCGCCCAGTTCCATGTGCATGCGTTTGACGCTGTCGGCGGTGCTGGAAATGATGTTCGAACCGGTGGCGATGGAACCGGTCAGCGACACCATGCGCACTTTCGGATGGGTTACCAGCGGACTGCCCACGCTCGGCCCACGACCGAACACCAGATTGAGTACACCGGCAGGGAAAATATCCGACGCCAGTTCGGCCAGACGCAACGCGGTCAGCGGGGTTTGTTCCGACGGCTTGAGCACCACGGTATTACCGGCGGCGAGGGCCGGGGCGATTTTCCAGGCGACCATCATCAGTGGGTAGTTCCACGGCGCGATGGAGGCGATCACGCCCACCGGGTCGCGGCGGATCATCGAGGTGTGGCCGGGCAGGTATTCGCCGCCGGCCGAACCGCTCATGCAACGGCTGGCGCCGGCGAAGAAACGGAACACGTCGGCAATCGCCGGAATCTCGTCATTCAGCGCGGCGCTGTAGGGTTTGCCGCAGTTGTCCGATTCCAGTTTGGCCAGTTCTTCGCCGTGGGCTTCGATGGCGTCGGCGAGTTTCAGCAGCAACAGCGAACGGTCCTTCGGCGTGGTCTGCGACCATTCGGCGAAAGCACTGTCGGCGGCGCGCACGGCGGCATCAACCTGGGCCTCGGTAGCTTCGTTGATTTCCACCAGCACTTCACCGCGCGCCGGGTTGAGCACCGGTTGCGCCGGGCCTTCGCCGTTGACCAGTTGGCCGTTAATCAAGAGTTTGGTTTGCATGTTGTTGTCCTCTTTCTACTGCAAATTCAGGGTGGGAAAGGTCAGGGGAAATCATTTGCCGCCGCTGCCGGCCACGCTCTCGCCACCCCGGGTCAGGTAGTAGGCGCCGAGGATCGGCAGCATGGTCACCAGCATCACGAGCATCGCCACGACGTTGGTCACCGGCACGTCCCGTGGGCGGCTCAGTTGATTGAGCAACCACAGCGGCAAGGTGCGTTCATGGCCGGCGGTGAAAGTGGTGACGATGATTTCGTCGAACGACAGCGCAAATGCGAGCATGCCGCCGGCGAGCAACGCCGAGCCGAGGTTCGGCAGGATGATGTAGCGGAAGGTCTGCCAGCCGTCGGCGCCGAGGTCCATCGACGCCTCGATCAGGCTGTGCGAGGTACGGCGCAAACGGGCGATGACGTTGTTGTAGACGATCACCACGCAGAAGGTCGCGTGGCCGACGATGATGGTGAACATCCCCGGCTCGATCCCCAGCGTCTTGAAGGTCGCCAGCAGCGCAATCCCGGTGATGATCCCCGGCAGTGCAATCGGCAGGATCAGCATCAGCGAAATGCCCTGTTTGCCGAAGAAGTCCCGGCGGTACAGCGCCGCCGAAGCCAGCGTGCCGAGCACCATCGCAATCAGCGTGGCGATGGCCGCGATCTGCAGCGACAGCTTGATCGCTTCCAGCACGTCCGGCCGCGAAAACGCCACGCTGAACCAATGCAGCGTGAAGCCTTTCGGTGGAAAGCTGAACGCCGCATCTTCGGTGTTGAAGGCGTAGAGGAAGATGATCAGGATCGGGAAGTGCAGAAACACCAACCCGCCCCAGGCTGCAATGCGCAAGCCTATTGAAGCCTTTTCAGAGTGCATCGAAGGCCCCCAGTCGTTTGACGATGGACAGGTAAATGGCGATCAGCACGATCGGCACCAGCGTGAACGCCGCGGCCATCGGCATGTTGCCGATTGCGCCCTGCTGCGCGTAAACCATGCTGCCGACGAAGTAGCCCGGCGGGCCCACCAGTTGCGGCACGATGAAGTCGCCCAACGTCAGCGAAAACGTGAAGATCGAACCGGCAGCAATCCCCGGAACCGACAGCGGCAGAATCACTTGCATGAAGGTCTGACGCGGCTTGGCTCCAAGGTCGGCAGAGGCTTGCAGCAGCGACGGCGGAAGGCGTTCCAGCGAGGCCTGGATCGGCAGGATCATGAACGGCAGCCAGATGTAGACGAACACCATGAACCGCCCCAGATGCGAGGTCGACAAGGTGCTGCCGCCGACCCCGGGAATCCCCAGAATGAACTGCAGAACCGGCTCCAGCCCCAGGTGCTGAACGAACCACTGCGCGACGCCGCCCTTGGCCAGCAGCAGCGTCCATGCGTAAGCCTTGACGATGTAACTGGCCCACATCGGCATCATCACCGCGATGTAGAAAAACGCCTTGGTCTTGCCGGTGGTGTAGCGCGCCATGTAGTAGGCAATCGGGAACGCGACGATGGCGCTGGCGATCGACACCACGACCGCCATGCTCAGGGTGCGCAGAATGATGTCGAAGTTCGATGGCTGAAACAGCGCGGCGAAGTTGGCCAGGGTCAGGTCCGGAGTGACCGCCATGGTGAAGTCGTCGAAGGTGTAGAAACCTTGCCACAACAGCACCAGCAGTGAGCCTAGATAGATCGCGCCAAACCACAACAGCGGCGGCACCAGCAGCATCGACAAGTACAAGTTAGGCTTGCGATAGAGCAGGTTGGAAAACCTGCGCAACGGTGCCGATTGAGGGAGGGCGAGGGCGGTCATGTCACACCCCGCTCGCAACGGTGTCGTGCAGCGGAATCATCGCTTCCCGCGCCCAGCGTGCGCTGATTCGCTGGCCGGTCTGGTGCTGCGCGCTGCTGTCGATCCACTGATTATTGGCCTGGCTGATGCTCAGGGTCTGGCCGTTTTCCAGGGTCAGTTCATAGCGCGTGGCGCTGCCCTGATACTGGATGTCGTGGAGCAGGCCGCTGACTTCGATTTCATGGCTGGCCAGCGGGCCTTCGGCGAAACGCACGTGTTCCGGGCGGATCGAAAACGGCTGCGGATGACCACTGAGCTGGCGCGCCAGATCACCGCGAATCACGTTCGATGTGCCGACGAATTCGGCGACGAACGTCGTGGTGGGTTTCATGTACAGATTGCGGGGGGTGTCGACCTGTTCGATACGACCCTTGTTGAACACGGCCACGCGGTCGGACATCGACAGCGCTTCAGTCTGATCGTGGGTGACGAAGATGAAGGTGATGCCGAGCTGGCGTTGCAGCTTTTTCAGTTCGCTCTGCATCTGTTCCCGCAGCTTCAGGTCGAGGGCGCCCAGCGGCTCGTCGAGCAACAGCACTCGCGGACGATTGACCAGGGCGCGGGCGAGGGCGACACGTTGGCGCTGACCGCCGGACAACTGCACCGGTTTACGGGCGCCGTAGCCGCCGAGGGCGACCATGTCCAACGCTTCTTCGGCGCGTTTGTGGCGCTCGTTTTTGCTCACACCTTTGACTTTCAAACCGTAGGCGACGTTGTCCAGCACGTTCATGTGCGGGAACAGCGCGTAATCCTGAAACACCGTGTTTACATCGCGTTGATAGGGCGGCAGGCCGGCGGCTTCGGCACCGTGAATGCGGATCGAGCCAGCGCTCGGTTGCTCGAACCCGGCGATCAGGCGCAGGCACGTGGTCTTGCCCGAACCGGAGGGGCCGAGCATGGAAAAGAACTCGCCGTCCTGGATATCGATGGAAACCCGGTCAACGGCCTTCACCTCGCCGAACTGCCGGGAAACGTTGGTGAACTGGACTGCAAGCGTCATGATGCGGTGCTCCGAAAAGGCGAAGGCCGTCGCAGCGGCCCTGCCTGGACTTCTGAAAAACAGTATTCGAATTGATCGTTCCCACGCAGAGCGTGGGAACGATCGGGCTAGAGCGGCGTGTCAGCGACCGCCCATAATCGCAATGTAGTCCTGCGTCCACCGGCTATACGGCACAAACTTCCCACCCTCAGCCTGCGGTGTTTTCCAGAAAGCGATCTTGTCGAACTGATCAAACCCGTTGGTCTTGCAACCCTCGGCGCCGAGCAGCTCACTGCCCTGGCAAGCCGCCGGAACCGCCGGCAACGAACCGAACCACGCCGCCACATCACCCTGGACTTTCGGCTGCAGCGACCAGTCCATCCACTTGTACGCGCAGTTCGGGTGCTTGGCTTCGGCGTGCAGCATGGTGGTGTCGGCCCAACCGGTGGCGCCTTCTTTCGGCACGGTTGAAGCGATGGGCTGTTTCTCGTTGATCAGGCCGTTGACCTGATACGGCCAGGCGCTGGACGCGACCACGCCTTCGTTCTTGAAGTCGCTCATCTGCACGGTGGTGTCGTGCCAGTAGCGGTGGATCAGTTTCTGCTGCACTCGCAACAGTTCCAGCACAGCCTTGTACTGATCTTCGGTGAGCTGGTACGGGTCCTTGATCCCCAGCTCAGGCTTGGTGGATTTCAGATAGAGCGCCGCGTCGGCGATGTAGATCGGGCCGTCGTAGGCCTGCACGCGACCCTTGTTCGGCTTGCCGTCAGGCAGGTTCTGCGCGTCGAACACCACGTTCCAGCTGGTCGGCGCGGTCTTGAACACGTTGGTGTTGTACATCAGCACGTTCGGGCCCCACTGGTACGGGGTGCCGTAGGTCTGGTTGTTGACCACGTACCACGGCGCGTCTTTCAGGCGCGGGTCGAGGGATTTCCAGTTCGGGATCAACGCGGTGTTGATCGGTTGCACACGCTTGCCGACGATCAACCGCAGCGAGGCATCGCCCGACGCCGTCACCAGGTCGTAACCGCCCTTGGCCATCAGGCTGACCATTTCGTCAGAGGTGGCGGCGGTTTTCACATTGACCTTGCAGCCGGTTACCTTCTCGAAACCGGTCACCCAGTCGTAGGCCTTGTCGCTTTCACCGCGTTCGATGTAGCCGGGCCAGGCGACTATATCCAGCTGGCCTTCGCCGGCGCCGACGGCTTTCAGCGGCTCGGCGGCCTGCAGGCTGGCGCTGGCCAGCAGGGCCGTGGTGATTGCACTGAGCAGTGCGGTCTTGTGCACGAACATGGTGAACCCTCTTCTTTAAATTATGGTCGGGGCAGTTGTGAACGCGGTGAAGCATACCGTGGTCGGCTTGTTATTAGCGTAGTCAGAGATGCTGGCCGTGGCGGGCCATGATGTGCCGCACCACGCTGTAGTCCTGTAGCGAATCGCTGGATAAGTCTTTGCCGTAACCCGATCGTTTCAGCCCGCCGTGGGGCATTTCGCTTACCAGCATGAAATGGCTGTTGATCCAGGTGCAGCCGTACTGCAGGCGTGCGGCGACCTGCATCGCCTTGTCCAGGTTCTGGGTCCAGACCGACGAGGCGAGGCCGTATTCCGAGTCATTGGCCCAGTCCACCGCTTGCGCCAGTTCGTCGAAGCGGGTCACGGTCACCACCGGGCCGAAGACTTCGCGCTGGACGATTTCATCGCTCTGTTTGCACCCGGCCAGCAGGGTTGGCTGATAGAAGAACCCTGCGCCGGAATGGACCGCTGCGCCGGTCACCCGCTCGATGTGCGGCTGACCGAGGGCGCGCTCGACGAAGCTGGCCACGCGGTCGCGCTGACGGGTGCTGATCAGCGGGCCGATTTCGTTGTCGGCATCGCGTTTGCCAGCGAAGCGCAAACTGCTGACCGCTGCGCCGAGTTCAGCCACCAATTTGTCGTGAATCCCGGCCTGGGCGTAAATCCGGCAAGCCGCCGTGCAATCCTGCCCGGCGTTGTAATAGCCATAAGTGCGCACGCCTTCGACCACGGCTTTGAGATCCGCATCGTTGCACACGATCACCGGGGCCTTGCCGCCGAGTTCGAGGTGGGTGCGCTTTAGGGTTTTGGCAGCGGCCTGGAGGATTTTCTGGCCGGTGACGATATCGCCGGTCAGCGACACCATCCGTACTTTCGGATGCCCGACCAAGTGACTGCCAACGCCTTCACCGCCGCCACAGACGATGTTGATCACCCCGCGCGGCAGGATCTCGGCCAGCGCTGGCGCCAGCGCCAGAATCGACAACGGTGTGTGCTCGGACGGCTTGAAAACCAGCGTATTGCCGGCGGCGAGGGCCGGAGCGATCTTCCACGCGGCCATCATGATCGGGTAGTTCCACGGCGCAATCGAGGCGACGACGCCAATTGGATCGCGGCGCACCATGCTGGTGTAGCCCGGCACGTATTCGCCGCTGAGCTGACCGGTCTGGCAGCGCACGGCGCCGGCGAAGAAGCGGAATACATCGACGGTGGCGGTCAAATCGTCCTGCCGCGCCAGATGCAGCGGCTTGCCGCAGTTCAGGGCTTCGAGGCGGGCGAGGTGATCGGCGTGTTTCTCGACGGCGTTGGCGATTTCCAGCAGGTAATTCGAGCGTTGTTGCGGGGTGGTGCGTGACCACTCGGCAAAGGCGCGGTGGGCGGCGAGGATGGCGGCTTCGACTTGCTCGGTGCTGGCTTCGGCGATCTGGGTCAGGACTTCGCCGGTGGCCGGGTTGAGGATCGGTTCGACAAAACCCTGGCCGGCGACCAGTTCGCCGTCGATCAGCAACGCGGTGTGCATGTGGGTCTGCGCGCCAGCCATTTTCCGGGATCTCTTTTCTTGTATGGCCATGTTGCTCCCTGTTCCGGGAGCCGACCGTCTTATAGATGCAGCAAGACTAGTGCGCGGCTCCGGGGTCGACAAATTCTAAATACTGAAGGTGGCATTCGATTAAATAGATGGCTTGCGTCCGCCGTGAGGCTGCTCGCGGGCCACGGTCAGGAAAGGATCGACCAGCGCGGGGCGGGCGGTGCCGCGACGCCAGGCCAGACCGACGTCGAGGGTCTGGTTGAGGTCGGCAATTGGCCGCGCCTCGATGATGTCGCCTTCCAGCGACCACGGGCGGTAGGTCATGTCCGGTTGGATCGACACGCCGAGACCCGCCGCGACCAGACTTCGTACGGCCTCGGTCGAGGCAGTTCTGAGGGTGATCTTCGGTTGCAGTCCGGCCCCGCGCCACAGGCGCTGGGCGTTGCGATCCATTTCGTCGACGTTCAGCTGAATCAACGGCTCACGGGCCACATCGGCGAGGTTGATGCTGTCGTGTTCCAGCAGCGGATGCTGGGCCGGCAGCCACAAACGGTGCGGCGAGTGGGTCAGCACTTCGGTCTGCAACGCGTGGCGGTCTTCGAGGTTGGAGAGGATCAGCACCCCGACATCGATCTCGCCGCTGACCAGCAGATGCTCGATGTACGGCCGCTCGTCCTCCATCACCCGGATCTCGACATTGGGGTAGGCGCGCTGGAAACGGGTCAGCAAATCCGCCAGGTAATAACCGGCCACCAGGCTGGTCACGCCGACGATCAACTGCCCGGCAACCTGATCGGTGCTTTGTTGCAGGCTGCGTTTGGCGTTGTCCACGGTCGCCAGAATCAGGTGCGCCTGGCGCAGGAACTGGTGGCCCTGATGGGTAAGGGTCATGCCCTTGGCGTGGCGATTGAACAGGCTGACGCCGATTTCTTCCTCCAGTTGCTGGATGGCCAGGGTCAGAGTCGATTGGGAAATGAACGCGGTTTGCGCGGCGGCAGAGATCGAGCCGGTCTCGGCCACGGCGATGAAATGGCGGATCTGACGCAAGGTCATCATGGAAGGAATACCCGGTGGGCGGTTTTTATAGATTGCCTCGAGTGTATATCTATTTTCGCGAAGGGCTGCGGTGGGCCAGGCAACATCTGGAAGCACACTCGCACCCAAGTGACGGGCACTTTCGAACTAGGCTGAGGGCCTTATTGATCCGGATAACCCCAGTTTGGAGACGGAACATGAACACCCGTGGATTGCTCGATCAACTCCTCAAGTCCGGCCAGGATCTGCTGCAGAACAAGGCGGGCGGGGCGCAGAACAAACCGGCTGCCGGTGGTCTGGGCGGCTTGCTGGGCGGATCTTCCAGTAATGGCGCACTCGGCGGTTTGCTGTCAGGCGCAGGCGGCGGTGCTCTGGCAGCCGGCGCCATGGGCTTGTTGCTGGGCAGTAAAAAGGCCCGCAAGGTTGGCGGTAAAGTCGCCATCTACGGCGGCCTCGCCGCACTGGGCGTGATCGCTTACAAAGCCTATGGCAACTGGAACGCCCAAAAAGGCACCGCCCCGCAAAGCGAACCGCAAACCCTCGATCGCCTGCCACCGGCGCAAGTCGAACAACACAGCCAGGCCATCCTCAAAGCCCTGGTCGCCGCCGCCAAGGCCGACGGCCACATTGACGACCGCGAACGCCAACTGATCGAAGGCGAATTCACCAGACTCGACAACGATCAGGAGCTCAAACACTGGCTCCACGCCGAACTCAACAAACCCCTCGACCCCACCGACGTCGCCCGCGCAGCGAGCACGCCGGAGATGGCCGCCGAAATGTACGTGGCGAGTGTGATGATGGTGGATGAGGAGAACTTCATGGAGAAGAGCTATCTGGATGAACTGGCGCGGCAACTGAAGCTGGAGCCAGGGTTGAAGGTGGAGTTGGAGAAGCAGGTCCGTGTAGCTACCCAATAGAATCGCTGTCAGCGATATAAGAACCCGCGATCCTGCACAGGATGGCGGGTTCTTTCGTTGCGGCAGCTGAAATGGCCGATCCATCGCCCCTTTTTGCCAATGCGCCACTGGCACGCTGACCGCTGATTGCCGGAAAGTCCCAGTCCAGAGCCCATCGCGTTTCATGACCGAAAGGCCTGAGCGCGGCAAACCGTCTTATAAATGAAACACCGCCCTCAGCTATACTCCCCCGCATTTCCACCCGCCCCGAGGACTGACTGTGAAGAACTGGACGTTGCGCCAACGCATTTTGGCGAGCTTTGCGGTGATTATCGCCATCATGCTGCTGATGGTGGTCGTCTCGTATTCGCGGCTGCTGAAGATCGAAGCCAGTGAAAACAGCGTCCGTGACGACGCGATTCCCGGCGTCTATTACAGCTCGATGATTCGTGGGGCGTGGGTCGACAGTTATCTGCAGACCCAGGAGTTGCTCGGCCTCAAGCAGGGCGAGGGCATCAGCACTGAAGATGCGGCGGACTACAAGGCGTTCGAAACCCGCTTGCAGGAGCAGATGGCCAACTACCGCAGCACTATGGCGACGGATGAAGACCGTAACGAATTCGCTGCTTTCGAGAAGTATCACGAGGCTTACATGCAGATCCAGAACTCGGTTCTGGACTTGCACAAACGCAATCTGGAAGCCGATGCGGTCAAGCTGTTCAATGAGAAACTGACGCCGACCTGGTACAGCGGCCGGATGAAACTCAACGACATCATTGGCGAGAACAAGAAAGTCGCCGATCAGGCCATGGTCAACATTGACGAAGCGGTATCGGCGGCCAAGGTCAGCATGTTCATCTCGTTGCTGATCGCCGTGCTGGCGGCCGGCCTCTGCGGTCTGCTGCTGATGCGCGCGATCATGGCGCCGATGAACCGCATCGTGCAGATCCTCGAAATCATGCGCACCGGCGACCTCAGCAGCCGCTTGAACCTCGACCGCAAGGACGAGTTCGGCGCCGTGGAAACCGGCTTCAACGACATGATGGCCGAGCTCACTTCGCTGGTGTCCCAGGCCCAGCGCTCGTCGGTGCAGGTCACCACGTCGGTGACCGAGATCGCCGCTACGTCCAAGCAACAACAGGCGACCGCCACCGAAACCGCCGCCACCACGACTGAAATCGGCGCGACGTCCCGCGAGATCGCGGCGACCTCCCGTGACCTCGTGCGCACCATGACCGAAGTCTCCACCGCCGCCGATCAGGCCTCGGTGCTGGCGGGTTCCGGGCAGCAAGGCCTGGCGCGCATGGAAGACACCATGCATTCGGTGATGGGCGCGGCGGATCTGGTGAACGCCAAACTGGCGATCCTCAACGAGAAGGCCGGCAACATCAATCAGGTGGTCGTGACCATCGTCAAGGTCGCCGACCAGACCAACCTGTTGTCCCTGAACGCCGCGATCGAAGCGGAGAAGGCTGGCGAGTACGGTCGCGGTTTCGCCGTGGTCGCCACTGAAGTGCGGCGTCTGGCGGATCAGACCGCTGTCGCCACCTATGACATCGAACAGATGGTCCGCGAGATCCAGTCGGCAGTGTCCGCCGGGGTGATGGGCATGGACAAGTTCTCCGAGGAAGTGCGTCGCGGCATGGCCGAAGTGCAGCAGGTCGGCGAGCAGCTGTCGCAGATCATCCATCAGGTGCAGGCGCTGGCGCCGCGGGTGTTGATGGTCAACGAAGGCATGCAGGCCCAGGCCACCGGCGCCGAACAGATCAACCACGCGCTGGTGCAGTTGGGTGATGCCAGCAGCCAGACGGTCGAGTCGTTGCGTCAGGCCAGTTTCGCCATCGACGAACTGAGCCAGGTGGCCGTGGGCCTGCGCAGCGGCGTTTCGCGATTCAAAGTCTGATGAGCGAAATCACCGCCAAACGCAGCGCTGCACCGGTGGCGAAGCAGGCGTTGTTCCTGCTGTTTCGCATCGGCAGCGAACGCTACGCCTTGCGTGCCACGGAAGTGGCCGAAGTGCTGCCGCGCCTGCCGTTGAAACCAATTGCCCGGGCGCCGCACTGGGTGGCGGGGGTGTTCGCCTATCGCGGCACGGTGGTGCCGGTGATCGACCTCAGTGCCCTGACGTTCGGCCATCCTGCCGAAGCGCGCACCAGCACACGGCTGGTGCTGGTGCATTACCGCGCGGATGACTCGCAAACCTCGCAATGGCTGGGCCTGATCCTCGAACAGGCCACCGATACCCTGCGCTGCAACCCGGATGATTTCCAGCCGTACGGCCTCGACAATCGTCAGGCGCCGTACCTCGGCCCGGTGCGTGAAGACGCCCAAGGGCTGGTGCAGTGGGTGCGGGTCAACGACTTGCTGGACGAGTCGGTGCGCACGCTGTTGTTCCCGACACCGCCGCTGGATCCGGCGCGGCTTGAGGAGCAGCCATGAGCAGCGACCAGCGCTTCTTCGATTTCCTCAAAGAACGCATCGGCCTCGACGTCGCCTCCGTCGGGCCGGCGATCATCGAGCGGGCCGTGCGCCAGCGCATCACCCTGTCGCAAACCGTGAATGCCGATGAGTACTGGCAGACGCTGCAAGGCTCGCGGGATGAACAGCAGGCGCTGATCGAAGCGGTGATCGTCCCCGAGACCTGGTTTTTCCGTTACCCGGAATCCTTCGCCACCCTCGGCAAACTGGCGCGCAAACGTCTGGGCGAACTGAACAACATGCGTGCGCTGCGCATCCTCAGCCTGCCGTGTTCCACCGGGGAAGAACCCTATTCGATTGCCATGGCCTTGCTCGATGCGGGCCTCAAGCCCCATCAATTCAAAGTCGATGGCATGGACGTCAGCCCCTTGTCAGTGGACAAGGCGCGGCGCGCGCTATACGGCAAGAACTCGTTTCGCGGCCAGGAACTGGACTTTCGTGAGCGGCATTTTTTCGCCGAGAACGAAGGCTATCGGGTGAATGAAATCGTCCGCGAGCAGGTGCGCCTGCATGTCGGCAACGTGCTTGATCCTTCATTGCTGGTCAACGAGCCGCCGTTCGATTTCGTGTTCTGCCGCAACCTGCTGATCTATTTCGATCAGCCGACCCAGCAGCAGGTATTCGCCGTGCTCAAGCGCCTGACCCATGTCGATGGCGTGCTGTTTATCGGCCCGGCCGAGGGCAGTCTGCTCGGGCGGTTGGGCATGCGTTCGATCGGGATTCCGCAGTCCTTCGCCTTCAGCCGTCACAGCGAACCGCAGCCCGAACCGTTGCCGATGCCGACCGCGATTCCGGTGCCGTTGCCTGTGCGCCAACCGGTGCGCAGCACGCCACCGCCGCCGGTGCGCAACCGCCCGTTTGCTGGCGTGACGCCGTTGCCCGCGACGGCTAAAAGCACCAACCCTGACGCCGCGACGTTGCTGGCCAACATCGCCGCCCTGGCCAACGAAGGCAAAAGTGCCGAGGCCCGGGCCGCGTGCGAACAGTATTTGCGCAGCCATGAACCGGTGGCTCAGGTGTTTTACTGGCTCGGCCTGCTGAGCGATGTCGCCGGCAGCGCCCTCGAAGCCCAGGGCTTTTACCGCAAGGCGCTGTACCTCGAACCGCAACACCCCGAAGCCCTGATGCACCTGGCCGCGCTGCTGCAGGCCCAGGGCGACACGGCCGGCGCCAGACGATTGCAGGAGCGCGCCGCCCGCAGCGACCGTACTGCCGACAGTGAGCGTAAACGATGATCCCGTCCGACACCTTGAACGTCACCCACGAAGACGCCCGGGCCATCGACGATTGCTGGAATCGCATCGGCATCCACGGCGACAAGTCCTGTCCGCTGCTGGACGAGCACATCCATTGCCGCAATTGCTCGGTGTATTCCGCCGCGGCCACGCGTTTGCTCGACCGCTATGCGTTGCAGCAGGACGAGCGCGATCCGGTGGCGACTCAGGTCGAAACCGAGCTGAAGACCCGTTCGCTGCTGATGTTCCGCCTTGGCGAAGAATGGCTCGGCCTGGCCACGCGCAGTCTGGTGGAGGTCGCGCCGTTGCAGGCGATTCACTCGCTGCCGCACCAGCGCTCCCGAGCCTTGCTCGGCGTGGCGAACGTGCGCGGTGCGCTGGTGGCGTGCCTGTCGCTGGTCGAACTGCTCGACCTCGACAGCAACGCAGCCCCGGCGACCGGCGCGCGGATCATGCCGCGCATGCTGATCATCTCGGCCCAGGGCGGGCCAGTGGTGGTGCCGGTGGACGAAGTCGACGGGATTCACGCCATCGATGAGCGAATCCTCGATGCCGCGTCGCGGTCCGGCGCACAGGCCAGCGCCAAATACACCCGAGGCGTGCTGCCTTTCAAAGGTCGCAGCCTGCGTTGGCTGGATGAAGAACAGCTGTTGTCCGCCGTGTCCCGGAGCCTCACATGACCCCCGAGCAAATGCGCGACGCCTCCTTGCTCGAGCTGTTCAGCCTCGAAGCCGAAGCCCAGACCCAGGTGCTCAGCGCCGGGCTGCTGGCGCTGGAGCGCAACCCGACCCAGGCCGATCAGCTCGAATCGTGCATGCGTGCGGCGCACTCGCTGAAAGGCGCGGCGCGGATCGTCGGCATCGACAGCGGCGTCAGCGTCGCCCACGTAATGGAAGATTGTCTGGTCAGCGCCCAGGAAGGGCGGTTGTTCCTGCGCCCGGAACATATCGATGCGCTGTTGCAGGGCACCGACTTGCTGATGCGCATCGCCACCCCGGCCAATGGCCCGCAGCCTGCGGACATCGAGGCTTACGTGGCGTTGATGGGCGGTTTGCTCGATCCGACGGCACCGGCCGTGGTGCCCGCCGCTCCGAGTGCTCCAGTGATGGCGGAGTTGCAGCTTCAGCCACCGCCGGTGGTTGAGCCCGCGCCCGTTGAAATCCCGGTTGAGGTTGCCGAGCCGGAACCCGCGCCGCGCAAGAGCAAGCGCACCACCGAAGGTGGCGAGCGGGTGCTGCGGGTCACCGCCGAACGCCTGAATAGCCTGCTCGATCTGTCGAGCAAATCCCTGGTGGAAACCCAGCGCCTCAAGCCGCACCTGGCCACCATGCAGCGTCTCAAGCGCATGCAGAACAACGGTCTGCGGGCGCTGGAAAGTCTCAACGTTCATCTCAAGGAACACGCCCTGAGCCTTGAGGCCCAGGAAGCGCTGGAAGACGCGCGCCGTTTGCTTGCCGAATCCCAGCAACTGCTGGCCGAGAAAAACGCCGAACTCGACGAATTTGCCTGGCAAGCGAGTCAGCGCGCACAAGTGCTCTACGACACCGCGCTGGCCTGCCGCATGCGGCCGTTCGCCGATGTGCTGTCCGGGCAAGTGCGGATGGTGCGGGACCTCGGTCGCAGTCTTGGCAAGCAGGTGCGGCTGGAGATCGAGGGTGAGAAGACTCAGGTCGACCGCGATGTGCTGGAAAAACTCGAAGCACCGCTGACGCACCTGCTGCGCAACGCGGTCGATCACGGCATCGAAACCCCGGAAGAACGCTTGCTCAAAGGCAAGTCCGAAGAGGGCCTGATCCGTCTGCGCGCCTCGCATCAGGCCGGTCTGCTGGTGCTGGAATTGAGCGACGACGGCAACGGCGTGGATCTGGAAAAGGTCCGCCGCAGCATCGTCGAACGTCAGTTGTCGCCAGCGGAAACCGCCGCCCAGTTAAGCGAAGAAGAACTGCTGACCTTCCTGTTCCTGCCGGGGTTCAGCCTGCGCGACAAAGTCACCGAAGTGTCCGGTCGCGGGGTCGGCCTCGATGCGGTTCAGCACATGGTCCGCCAGTTGCGCGGCGCGGTGGTGCTGGAGCAGACGGCGGGCGAGGGCAGTCGCTTCCATCTGGAAGTGCCGCTGACCCTGTCGGTGGTGCGCAGCCTGGTGGTGGAAGTCGGCGACGAGGCTTACGCCTTCCCGCTGGCGCACATCGAGCGCATGTGCGACCTGGCGCCGGAGGACATCGTGCAGGTCGAAGGGCGCCAGCATTTCTGGCACGAAGGCCGGCACGTCGGGCTGGTTGCGGCCAGTCAGTTGTTGCAGCGTCCGGCCAGTCAGAACAGCGGCGATACCCTGAAAGTCGTGGTGATCCGCGAGCGCGATGCAATCTACGGCGTGGCGGTCGAGCGCTTCATCGGCGAGCGCACGCTGGTGGTGCTGCCGCTGGACGAGCGGCTGGGCAAGGTGCAGGACATTTCCGCCGGGGCCTTGCTCGACGATGGCTCGGTGGTGCTGATCGTCGACGTCGAAGACATGCTGCGGTCGGTGGACAAACTGCTCAACACCGGGCGTCTGGAACGCATCGCGCGTCACGGCCATCAGGCCGCAGAAGCGGCGCGCAAACGGATTCTGGTGGTCGACGATTCGCTGACCGTGCGCGAACTGCAACGCAAGCTGCTGCTCAATCGCGGCTACGACGTGGCCGTTGCGGTGGACGGCATGGACGGCTGGAACGCCCTGCGCTCCGAGGATTTCGATCTGCTGATCACCGACATCGATATGCCGCGCATGGACGGCATCGAACTGGTCTCGCTGCTGCGCCGCGACAACCGTCTGCAATCGCTGCCGGTGATGGTGGTGTCGTACAAGGATCGCGAGGAAGACCGGCGCCGTGGACTGGACGCCGGCGCCGACTATTATCTAGCCAAGGCCAGTTTTCATGACGACGCCCTGCTCGACGCGGTGGTTGAGCTCATCGGAGGAGCGCGGGCATGAAGATCGCAATCGTCAATGACATGCCTCTGGCGGTGGAGGCCCTGCGCCGTGCGCTGGCCTTCGAGCCGGCGCATCAGGTGGTGTGGGTCGCCAGCAACGGCGCCGAAGCAGTGCGCCTGTGCGCGGAAAACACTCCGGACCTGATCCTGATGGACCTGATCATGCCGGTGATGGACGGCGTCGAGGCCACCCGCCGGATCATGGCCGAAAGCCCGTGCGCGATCGTCATCGTCACAGTGGACCGCCAGCAGAACGTGCACCGGGTGTTCGAAGCCATGGGCCACGGCGCGCTGGACGTGGTCGACACCCCGGCCATCGGCGGTGGCAATCCTCAGGAAGCGGCGGCACCGCTGCTGCGCAAGATCCTCAACATCGGCTGGTTGATCGGCGAGAAAACCGCCCGCTCGCGCCCCGCACCTGCGACACCACGCAGTACTGCCTCGCGCCAGCGACTGGTGGCGATAGGCTCTTCGGCCGGTGGCCCGGCGGCGCTGGAAGTCTTGCTCAAAGGCCTGCCGCGCCACTTTTCGGCGGCCATCGTGCTGGTGCAGCATGTCGACCAGGTGTTTGCCGCCGGCATGGCCGAATGGCTGGCCAGCGCCAGCGGCCTCGACGTGCGTCTGGCCCGCGAAGGCGAACCGCCGCAGGCCGGCGCGGTGCTGCTGGCCGGCACCAACCACCATATTCGTTTGCTCAAGAACGGCACGCTGGCTTACACCGCCGAGCCGGTCAACGAGATCTACCGCCCCTCGATCGACGTGTTTTTCGAAAGCGTCGCCAACTACTGGAACGGTGACGCAGTAGGGGTTTTATTGACAGGGATGGGACGCGATGGGGCTCAAGGGCTTAAGCTCATGCGCCAACAGGGTTACCTGACCATCGCGCAGGATCAGCAGAGCAGTGCGGTGTACGGCATGCCCAAGGCTGCCGCAGCCATCGACGCGGCCGTAGAAATCCGTCCACTGGAAAAGATAGCGCCACGATTGCTGGAGATTTTCCCCAAATGAACACATCCATCCGCAATCCTGGCCCCCGCAGCACTCAGGTGACCGCCCATGAATGACTTACAGATCGATGACATCAAAACCGACGAGAACGCCGCCATGGTGTTGTTGGTGGACGATCAGGCGATGATCGGCGAAGCCGTGCGCCGTGGGCTGTCGAATGAAGAGAACATCGACTTCCACTTCTGCTCCGACCCGCATCAGGCCGTGGCCCACGCGGTGCGGATCAAGCCGACCGTGATCCTGCAGGATCTGGTGATGCCCGGCCTCGACGGCCTGAGCCTGGTGCGCGAGTACCGTAATCACCCGGCGACCAAGGACATTCCGATCATCGTCCTGTCGACCAAGGAAGACCCGCTGATCAAGAGCGCGGCGTTCTCGGCCGGGGCCAACGATTACCTGGTGAAACTGCCGGACAACATCGAACTGGTGGCGCGCATCCGTTATCACTCGCGCTCCTACATGACGTTGCTGCAACGGGACGCGGCGTACCGCGCGTTGCGGGTCAGCCAGCAGCAATTGCTCGATACCAACCTCGTCCTGCAACGCCTGATGAACTCCGACGGCCTGACCGGATTGTCCAACCGCCGGCACTTCGACGAATACCTGGAGCTGGAATGGCGCCGCTCGCTGCGCGACCAGAGCCAGTTGTCGCTGCTGATGATCGACGTTGATTACTTCAAGTCCTACAACGACACCTTCGGCCACGTCGAAGGCGACGAAGCCTTGCGCAAGGTCGCCACGGCGATCCGTGAGGCCAGTGCCCGGCCGTCCGATCTGCCGGCGCGTTATGGCGGCGAAGAATTTGCGCTGGTGCTGCCCAACACCTCGCCGGGCGGGGCGCGACTGGTGGCGGAAAAGCTGCGCCAGACAGTCGCGGCGCTGAAGATTCCGCACAATGCCCCGGCCGAAGGGGCGAGCCTGACCATCAGCATCGGCCTGGCAACCATGGTGCCGGAGTCGGGCAGCGACTGCCGGTTGCTGATCTCGGCGGCGGACCGTGGCCTGTACCTGGCCAAGAACAACGGGCGCAATCAGGTGGGGATCGAATGAACCATTGGGTTCATTCGCCTCAAGAGCCGCCAGACGGGCTGCCGTGACAGCTTGATTACGTTATACTCGCCGGCTTTCAAAAGTTCGCCAACGAGTGCTGCCCGTCATGGAAATCAACCCGATCCTGAACACCATCAAGGACCTGTCCGAGCGCTCCGAAACTATTCGGGGGTATCTTTGACTACGATCAAAAGCATGAGCGTCTGATCGAAGTCAATCGCGAGCTTGAAGATCCTGCAGTCTGGAACAAACCTGAATATGCCCAGGAACTGGGCCGCGAGCGCGCTGCGCTGGCGCAGATCGTCGACACCCTCGACGAACTGAACGGTGGCCTGGCCGATTGCCGCGAGCTGCTGGACATGGCCGTTGAAGAGAACGACGAGGGCGCGGTCAACGACGTCGTCGAAGTCCTTCAAGGTCTCGAAGAGTCCCTGTCCAAGCTCGAATTCCGCCGTATGTTCAGCCACGAGATGGACCCGAACAACGCCTACCTGGACATCCAGGCCGGTTCCGGCGGCACCGAAGCCCAGGACTGGGCCAACATCCTGCTGCGCATGTACCTGCGCTGGGCCGACAAACGCGGTTTCGACGCGACCATCATGGAACTGTCGGCCGGTGAAGTCGCCGGGATCAAGGGTGCGACCGTGCACATCAAGGGCGAATACGCCTTTGGCTGGCTGCGTACCGAGATCGGCGTGCACCGTCTGGTGCGCAAGAGCCCGTTCGACTCCGGCAACCGTCGCCACACTTCGTTCTCCGCGGTTTTCGTCTCGCCAGAGATCGACGACAAGGTGGAAATCGAAATCAACCCGGCAGACTTGCGGATCGACACCTATCGTTCCTCCGGTGCCGGTGGTCAGCACGTAAACACCACCGACTCGGCCGTACGTATCACCCACGTACCGACCAACACCGTGGTGAGCTGCCAGAACGAACGTTCCCAGCACGCCAACAAGGACACCGCCATGAAAATGCTGCGGGCCAAGTTGTACGAGCAGGAAATGCAGAAGCGCAATGCGGCGTCCCAGGCGCTGGAAGACACCAAGTCGGATATCGGCTGGGGTCACCAGATCCGTTCGTACGTGCTCGATGCGTCGCGGATCAAGGATCTGCGCACCAACATCGAACGCAGTGACTGCGACAAGGTGCTCGACGGCGACATCGACGAATACCTGGAAGCCAGCCTGAAATCGGGCCTGTAAGCTTTCACCCGACCTCAAGTCCCCCGTCATCGGCGGGGGCAACGAACCTGTGATGGAATATTTAAAGACATGAGCGACCAACAACTCGACCCGCAAGCCCTGCAACAGGAAGAAAACTCCCTGATCGCCCTGCGCAAGGAAAAGCTTGCTGCCGAGCGCGCCAAGGGCAATGCCTTCCCGAACGACTTCCGCCGCGAAAACTACTGCGAAGCACTGCAGAAACAGTACGCGGACAAGACCAAGGAAGAGCTGGCAGAGGCTGCGATCCCGGTCAAGGTTGCAGGTCGCATCATGCTCAACCGTGGCTCGTTCATGGTGATCCAGGACATGACCGGTCGCATCCAGGTCTACGTCAACCGCAAGACCCTGTCCGAAGAAACCCTGGCCGCGGTGAAAACCTGGGACATGGGCGACATCATCGCCGCCGAAGGCACCCTGGCCCGTTCCGGCAAGGGCGACCTGTACGTCGAGATGACCAGCGTGCGCCTGCTGACCAAATCCCTGCGCCCGCTGCCGGACAAGCACCACGGCCTGACCGACACCGAACAGCGCTACCGTCAGCGCTACGTTGACCTGATCGTCAACGAAGACGTGCGCCAGACCTTCCGCGTCCGTTCGCAAGTGATCGCGCACATCCGCAGCTTCCTGATGAAGCGCGACTTCCTCGAAGTCGAAACGCCGATGCTGCAGACCATTCCTGGCGGCGCCGCGGCCAAGCCGTTCGAAACCCACCACAACGCGCTGGACATGGAAATGTTCCTGCGTATCGCGCCGGAGCTGTACCTCAAGCGTCTGGTGGTTGGTGGCTTCGAAAAAGTGTTCGAGATCAACCGCAACTTCCGTAACGAAGGCGTTTCGACTCGTCACAACCCTGAATTCACCATGTTGGAGTTCTACCAGGCTTACGCCGACTACGAAGACAACATGGACCTGACCGAAGAGCTGTTCCGCGAACTGGCGCAGCTGGTTCTGGGCAGCACCGACGTGCCGTACGGCGACAAGGTGTTCCACTTCGGCGAGCCGTTCGTGCGCCTGTCGGTGTTCGACTCGATCCTCAAGTACAACCCTGAGCTGACCGCCGATGACCTGAACGACATCGACAAGGCGCGCGCCATCGCCAAGAAGGCCGGCGCCAAGGTGCTGGGCTTCGAAGGTCTGGGCAAGCTGCAGGTGATGATTTTCGAAGAACTGGTCGAGCACAAGCTGGAACAGCCGCACTTCATTACCCAGTACCCGTTCGAAGTGTCGCCGCTGGCCCGTCGCAACGACGACAACCCGAACGTCACCGACCGCTTCGAGCTGTTCATCGGCGGCCGTGAAATCGCCAACGCCTACTCCGAGCTGAACGACGCGGAAGACCAGGCCGAGCGCTTCATGGCCCAGGTGGCCGACAAGGACGCCGGCGACGACGAAGCCATGCACTACGACGCCGACTTCGTTCGTGCGCTGGAGTACGGCATGCCGCCAACGGCCGGTGAAGGTATCGGCATCGATCGTCTGGTGATGCTGCTGACCAACTCCCCGTCGATCCGCGACGTGATCCTGTTCCCGCACATGCGGCCACAAGCGTAAGTGTTTCAATAAAAAAGCCGCCTGAAATGGGCGGCTTTTTATTGCCTGTCTGGTACAAACGTATCAAATGGTTAATTTTGAAGAAAACAACAGAGGTATGCCTGTCGTGATCGGTGCAATGGCTCAAGAGGGTGCAGCGGGAATCGCCACTGCGGTCGCTGAAAGTGTTCAGTACCAGGGCCGCAAGGCCAGCCGGCAGGGCAGTGAACAGCGTCGACAGGACATTCTCGATGCGGCGATGCGCATTGTCGTGCGCGACGGCGTACGCGCCGTGCGTCACCGTGCGGTGGCGGCCGAGGCCGGTGTGCCGCTGTCGGCCACCACGTATTACTTCAAGGACATCGATGACCTGCTCACCGATACCTTCGCCCAGTACGTCGAACGCAGTGCGGCCTACATGGCCAAGCTGTGGATCAACAACGAAGGCCTGCTGCGCGAGATGGTGGTCAGCGGCGACGGCAGCCCGGAGTCGCGTTCGCAACTGGCCGACGATATCGCCCGGTTGATGGCCGACTACGTGCACCGGCAACTGGTCAACCGTCGCGAGCATTTGATGGCTGAACAGGCGTTCCGTCAGGAAGCACTGCTCAACCCGCGTCTGGCGGTATTAGTGCGCTCCCATCAGCAGATTCTGTTGCAAGGCACCTGCCAGTTGTTCCAGGTATTGGGCTCGCGCGAGCCGCAGCAGGATGCCAAGGTGTTGACGGCGATTATCGGACGGATGGAATATCAGGGCCTGCTCAACGACGCCGAGCCTTTGGCCGAAGAGGACATGCTCGGCATTCTGACGCGCTATATGCACCTGGTACTCGCGTCGGTGTAATTCTCGACCCTGATCGTTCCCACGCTCTGCGTGGGAATGCCGCCATGGACGCTCCGCGTCCAATGTGACGCAGAGCGTCACTGTATGCATTCCCACGCGGAGCGTAGGAACGATCAGAAGAAACGGGTGTTCTAGGGAGTGTCGAATGAAAGCCTGGCGTGGCGTGCTGATCGCCTTGTCGTTCCTGCTGCTCAGCGGTTGTCTGGTGACCTTTCGCGAACCGCTGCCTGCCAGTGAACCGGCGCCCAAGGGCCTGCTCGGCAAATGGTCGAGCACCAATGCCTGGGGCGAGCCGATGAATCTGGAGCTGACGCGTCTGGGCAACGACCGCTATCAGGCGGTTGCGTACTTCAAAGCCAAACCCCGCGAGCGTGAAGCCTATCCGTTCACAGTGTCGCGCCACGGCAACCGCTGGTACCTGTCGGCGAAGGTGCCGGCGCGATACGGCGGGCACTTCACCATTGCCGGTTTCGAGATCACCGACAAGCGCGAACTGGTGATCTACAACCTCGACCTCGAACAGATCAACCAGGCCATCGCCCAGAAGACCCTCGACGGCCAGGGCTTCCAGACCGATGACGGCGACGGCGTGCAGGTCGACAGCCCGCTTGAAAAGGTCTTTGCTTACCTCGACGACCCGGCCAATTCCGACGTTTTCGTCGAAGCGGCGCGCTATCAGCATCAGGCCAAAGCCAAATAATTCAGTTCGTCACGTTTTCTACAGGAGTTTCGGGTGGACGATTACCAGCAGACGATACGCATTCTGTCCGATCGCATAGTGCTGGCGCAGACGCCGATCCGCGTGCTCGACGCGGTCAAGTGGGACGAGAACATCCGCAAGGGGTTCCTCAAGGCCAAGGGCAAGGAATTGCCGGCGGTGGATCGCGACTACTACCTCAACCGGCCGCTGTCCTTTGATTCGAGCAAGGTGAAGCTGGAATTCCAGAACATCGAACGGGACATCACCCGTCAGCTCGGCCAGTTCAACCCGGTTGGCCAGATCATGCGCCGCATGTGCAAGGAATACCGGATGGTGGTACGCATGCTCGAAGCGCGCGGCACCGAAGATTTCGGTCTGATTTCCCAAGAGCTGTACGGCGCCGCGTCCGATGCGTTCCACGCCGGTGACCCGACCCTGGCCGACCTTGGCCTGATGATGTCGGATTACCTGAACAACATCGACGGCCGTGGCGACCTGAAGGACGAACCGAAGATCCTCACCGCCAAGGACGCCGTGCATCTACTGCAAACCCGCCTGAACAAGGTGTTCGGCGAGGCCGAGGAAACCATCCGCGTGTTCGAGTCCGACGGTATCGTCGCCGACGCGGCGGCGGGCGCCGACTACATCAAGATCCGCACCGACGCGATGTTCAACGACCGCGACGTGCGCGCGCTGGAAGTCCACGAAGGCCTGGTGCACGTCGGCACCACGCTCAACGGTTTGAACCAGCCGATCTGCACCTTCCTGTCCAAAGGCCCGCCCTCGTCGACGGTGACTCAGGAAGGCCTGGCGATCCTGATGGAAATCATCACCTTCGCCTCCTACCCAAGCCGCCTGCGCAAACTGACCAACCGCACCCGCGCCATTCACATGGTCGAGGAGGGCGCGGACTTCCTGCAGGTGTTCGAGTTCTTCCGCGAGCAGGGCTTCGAAATGGCGGAAAGCTACGGCAACGCCAGTCGGGTTTTCCGTGGATCGACGCCGACCGGTCTGCCATTCACCAAAGACTTGTCCTACCTCAAGGGCTTCATCATGGTTTACAACTACATTCAGTTGGCCGTGCGCAAGGGCAAGCTTGAGCAGATCCCGTTGCTGTTCTGCGGCAAGACCACGCTTGAGGACATGCGAACCCTGCGTCAGCTGGTGGACGAAGGCCTGGTGGTGCCGCCCAAGTACCTGCCGGACCAGTTCCGCGACATGAACGCGTTGTCGGCGTGGATGTGCTTCTCCAACTTCCTCAATCACTTGAGCCTGGACCGGATCGAGGCGGATTACTCCAACATCCTGTAACTCCATTGATGGTTCCCACGCTGCGCGTGGGAATTCGAACTTCGCGAGGTTTCACCGGATGAGAATCCTCGGCATCCTTTGCCTGCTCCTGACCCTCGGCGGTTGCAGCTCCTTGCTGTTCTATCCCGAACCAGGGCAGATCTTCACCCCGGAAAAGGCCAAACTCGAATACCGCACCGTCACCCTGACCACCGCCGACGGCCTCAAACTGAACGCCTGGTGGCTGCCGGCCAAGCCCGGGGTCGAGGTCAAGGGCACGGTGTTGCACCTGCACGGCAACGGCGGCAATTTGCCGATGCACTTGGGCGGGAGCTGGTGGTTGCCGAAAAACGGCTATCAGGTGCTGCTGGTGGACTATCGCGGTTACGGTTTGTCCGAGGGCGAACCGAGCCTGCCGGCGATCTATCAGGACATCGATGCCGCCTTCGCCTGGCTCGACAAGGCGCCGGAAGTCAAAGGCAAACCGCTGGTGCTGCTGGGTCAGAGCCTGGGCGGGGCGATGGCGGTGCATTGGCTGGTGCAACATCCGCAAAGGCAAAAACAGCTCAAGGCGCTGGTACTCGACGGCGTGCCCGCCAGTTACCGCAGCGTCGGCCAATACGCCCTCAGCACCTCGTGGCTGACCTGGCCGTTTCAAGTACCGCTGTCGTGGCTGGTGCCGGACGGCGACAGTGCGATCAACGCCATGCCGCAGCTCAACGGCGTGCCGAAACTGATCTTCCACAGCCTCGACGATCCGCTGGTGCCCCTTTCCAACGGCATCCGTCTGTATCAAGCTGCGCCGCCACCGCGCGTGCTGCAACTGACCCGTGGCGGACACGTGCAGACCTTCGGCGACCCGGTCTGGCGTCAGGTGATGCTGCGCTACCTCGACGATCCCGAACACTTCAACGGCCTGCGCCGCCTCGGCGAGATCCCGAATTATCCAACACCCCCGAATTCTGAAGACGAACCACCAGAGAGTCCGCAATGAGTGAAGAACGTAACGCCATCCCGCTGATCATCACCGGCATCTGCAGCATCCTCGGCACCGTCGGCGCCCTGTGGTACTACGGCTACCTGCACTTCGCCAAACCCGAGGATGCGTTGCTGCTCAACGAATTCACCATGCTCAAGACCATTCCCGGCGAAGACTACAAAGTCTCCCTGACCCCGGCGCCGCAAGTGGCGCAGTGCATCGATGGCGTGCTGGTGCTGTTCGACACCGAACAGAAAGGCCTGACCGGGGTGCTGGTCAATGCACAGAAAAAAGCTGTGCGCTGCATGGGCGAAGAGACGCCGCAGAAGCTCGAAGAGTAAATCTGCGTCAGACAAAAAAGCCCCGCCTGATCACTCAGGCGGGGCTTTTCATTTACAGCTCAGCACATCAGTGCGCGGTCGAGCTCACGGCCGAACGCGGTACCACTGGCTGGTTGTCGTTGGAAATGGTCACTTCCACCCGACGGTTCATGGCACGGCCCGAGACGGAGGTGTTATCCGCTACCGGGTATTCCTTGCCGTAACCCTGGGCAACGATGCGCGACGGATCGACACCCATCTTGATCAGTGCAACCTGCACCGAAGTCGCGCGACGCTCGGACAGCGACTGGTTGTAGTTCGCTGCGCCAGTGCTGTCGGTGTAGCCCTCGACGATCACTTTGCGATCAGGGTTTTCCTGGAGGAATTGCGCCAGTTTGTTGATGTTCACCAGACCGCTGGATTTCAGGTCGGCCTTGTTGGTGGCGAACAGCACGTCACCGAAGGTGACCAGCGTACCGCGATCGGTCTGCTTGGCGTTGAGGCTGTCCTGCAGCTGCTTGATCTGCTGATCGCGAGCGTCCAGACGGGCCTGGGCACGTTGGGCGGCGGCGTTCTTCAGGTTGTTTTCAGCGGTGCGCAGGGCAATGGTCTGCTTGGCCACTTCCACGCGCTGGTTGGTCAGATAAGCCAGTTGGTCGACCTTGTGCTGGTCTTCCTTGTCCAGATAAGCCTTGTCGGCCTTGTCCAGGTAATCGCTGGCATCCTTGGTTTCCAGCGCCGCGACTTTGCTCGCCTGCGGGTTGGCTTGCAGGCCGGCGTAGTTGGTGCGCGCCTGTTCCAGGTTCGGGTTCGGCGGCGTCGAGCAGGCAGCCAGGGCAACGCTTGCGGCCAGGAGAGCGGGGATCATCAGTTGTTTACGCATAATCGTTCGTCCTTTCTATCGATAAGAGTTTCAGCCTTGCGGTCGGGATGCGCGCTTACTGCACGGTGCGCTGACTTTCCTGACGCAGTTCCTGAACACCTTTCTGGGAATCCTTCACAGCTTGTTCGGCTTTCATCGCCTGAGCCTTGCGTTCAGCGACGCGGGCGTCCCACTCGGCCTGTTCGGACAATGTGCGAGCCTCGTCATACTTCTTGTCGTGCATGGCGATTTCGGCTTGTTTCAGTTTGTCCTGCGCCTGCTTCATTTCCACGGCGGCGAATTCGGTACCGCCGGCGCTGACCGCGCTGTTGACCGCCGATTGAGTCACGGCGTACTGCTCGGTCGGTGGATTGCCGGCGCAACCGGCCAGCACGAAGCTGGTGCCGATGGCGAGAGCGGCCAGTTTCAGACCGCGCAGGTGGGAAAACGAGGTTTGGGTCTTCATGGTCTTCAACTCCATTGGTTAACTCCTTGAAAGCTTCGAAATCCATCCTGGTAGCGGAGCCGCAACCGTCATGTGCAAGTGCGTTTTGAAACGCTCGTTCCAGGCGTGGTTACCTGTTCCGACCGAAGGCATTTTTCAAAAGTTCAGAAAAGATGGCTCATCGCCAAAAAATATTCTGACCAATTGGACAAGGCTCTAAACCGGGAACTTTGACGGGGGAGAGTGGTACGCGCGGGCGAAAAATGGCGTAAAGCGGAGGGAAAATACAGTCCCTGTGGGAGCTGGCTTGCCAGCGATGAGGCCATCAAATTCAACCCGTTTGCGGCTGAACTGATGCCATCGAGGGCAAACCGTTTCCCACAGTTTTGAAGGGTCAGGGATCAGTGTTTCTGCTTGCCGGCAGCGGCCGACAAGTCATGCAGATGACGCCGCGACAACGCGAGAAAACGCGGAGTCGGGCCGACATCTTCATACAACGGATCGCCTTCCTCGTCGGTGGCGACCACGTTCGAACCTTTCACATACGGCAGGCTCGCTTCGAACTCTTCGAGGGCGGCGCCGATCAGCTCGCCGAGCAGTTCTTCGGCGTGGCGTTTGGGGTACATCTCGGCGATCGCCGCCAGCCGTGCGGCAGCTTCCACATCCAGATGAATCGTGTAGCCGGTATCGGTCAGGCGACCCTTGGCGGTTTCTTCCCAATGCTGGGCGAGTTCACGGATTTTCATAAAAACCTCATGTCGCACCTGCTCATGGCAGGTCTTGGTGAGTGTCCGGCGTCAGCCGGCGGCAAGCCGTTGTGCGGCTTACTGTTGAGACTAGCTTCAACCCTCAAGGTTTAAAGTCCCTTCGTCGTCTGCTTGTAAGAAGCGTCCCAGAGCGGCACTCTCTGTTCATCCACTCACTTGCGATCCGTCACCGATTACTGCTGGAGAGATGCTGATGACCGATATTGATGCACGCTTGCGCGAAGACGTTCACCTGCTCGGTGAGCTGTTGGGCAACACCATCCGTGACCAGTACGGCGAGGCGTTTCTCGACAAGATCGAGCAGATCCGCAAGGGCGCCAAGGCCGACCGGCGCGGCTCGATGGACGCCGAACTCAGCGCCAGCCTCAATCAATTAAGCGAAGACGAACTGCTGCCGGTGGCGCGAGCGTTCAACCAGTTTCTCAACCTGGCGAACATCGCCGAGCAGTACCAGCTCATCCATCGCCGGGAAGAGACTCAGGCCGCGCCGTTCGAATCGCGCGTGCTGCCGGAACTGCTCGCCCGCCTGCGCAACGAAGGGCACAGCGCCGAATCCCTGGCCCGGCAACTGGCGCGGCTGGAAATCGAACTGGTGCTCACCGCGCACCCGACCGAAGTGGCTCGCCGCACGCTGATCCAGAAGTACGACGCGATTGCCGCGCAACTGGCAGCCCAGGATCACCGCGACCTGACCACGGCCGAGCGCGAGCAGATCCACAACACCCTGCAACGCTTGATCGCCGAAGCCTGGCACACCGAAGAAATCCGCCGCACCCGGCCCACCCCGGTGGACGAAGCCAAGTGGGGTTTTGCGGTGATCGAGCATTCGCTGTGGCAGGCGATTCCCAACCATATGCGCAAGGCCGATCAGGCTCTGTTCGCCGCCACCGGTTTGCGCTTGCCACTGGAAGCTGCGCCGATCCGCTTCGCTTCGTGGATGGGCGGCGACCGTGACGGCAACCCGAACGTGACCGCTGCCGTGACCCGCGAAGTGCTGTTGCTGGCGCGCTGGATGGCGGCGGATCTGTACCTGCGTGATGTCGATCACCTGGCCGCCGAGCTTTCGATGCAGCAGGCCAGCGAAGCGCTCAAGGCTCGGGCCGGCGACAGTGCCGAGCCGTATCGTGCGGTGCTTAAGCAATTGCGTGAGCGGCTGCGCGCCACGCGTAACTGGGCCCATGCGTCGCTGACCGCTACTACGCCGGCCCCGGCGGATGTGCTGCACAACAATCGCGACCTGCTCGATCCGCTGGAGCTGTGTTTCAACTCGCTGCATGAATGCGGCATGGGCGTGATCGCCGATGGGCCGTTGCTCGATTGCCTGCGTCGGGCCGTGACCTTCGGCCTGTTCCTGGTGCGCCTCGATGTGCGTCAGGATTCGTCCCGCCACAGCGCAGCCATGACCGAAATCACCGATTACCTCGGCCTCGGCAAGTACGAAGAGTGGGACGAAGAACAGCGCATCAGCTTCCTGACCCGCGAACTGCAAAACCGTCGGCCATTGCTGCCGGCGCATTTCAAACCCTCGGCCGACACCGCCGAAGTGCTCGCCACCTGCAAGGAAATCGCCGCCGCACCGGGCGCTTCGCTGGGCTCCTACGTGATCTCCATGGCCGGTGCCGCTTCCGATGTGTTGGCGGTGCAATTGCTGCTCAAGGAATCCGGCGTCCTGCGGCCGATGCGCGTGGTGCCGCTGTTCGAAACCCTCGCCGACCTCGACAACGCCGGCCCGGTGATCGAACGTCTGTTGCTGCTGCCGGGTTATCGAGCGCGACTGCAAGGCCCGCAGGAAGTGATGATCGGCTATTCCGACTCGGCCAAGGACGCCGGCACCACCGCGGCGGCGTGGGCGCAATACCGGGCTCAGGAACGGCTGGTGGAAATCTGCCGCGAGCAGCAAGTCGAACTGCTGCTGTTCCACGGTCGCGGTGGCACCGTGGGCCGTGGCGGCGGCCCGGCGCACGCGGCGATTCTGTCGCAGCCGCCGGGTTCGGTGGCCGGGCGTTTCCGCACCACCGAGCAGGGGGAAATGATTCGATTCAAATTCGGCCTGCCGGACATCGCCGAACAAAACCTCAATCTGTATCTGGCCGCCGTGCTCGAGGCGACCCTGTTGCCACCGCCGCCACCGACCCCCGAATGGCGGCATTTGATGGACGAACTGGCGGCTGACGGTGTCGCCGCTTACCGTGCGGTGGTGCGGGAGAATCCGCAGTTCGTCGAGTATTTCCGCCAATCCACACCGGAGCAGGAGTTGGGCCGCTTGCCATTGGGCAGCCGTCCGGCCAAGCGCCGTGCGGGTGGCATCGAGAGCCTGCGGGCGATTCCGTGGATCTTCGGCTGGACCCAGACTCGCCTGATGCTGCCGGCCTGGCTCGGCTGGGAAACCGCATTGAGCAAGGCGCTGGAGCGCGGCGAAGGCGAATTGCTCGGGCAGATGCGCGAGCAGTGGCCGTTCTTCCGCACGCGCATCGACATGCTGGAGATGGTGCTGGCCAAGGCCGACGCCGACATTGCACTGTCCTACGACGAGCGTCTGGTGGAGTCGGACTTGCTGCCTTTGGGTGCGCACTTACGCGACCTATTGTCGCAGGCGTGCTCCGTAGTCCTCGGCCTGACCGGTCAGTCGCAGCTACTGGCACATAGCCCGGATACCCTGGAATTCATCCGTCTGCGCAACACCTACCTCGACCCGCTGCATCTATTGCAGGCCGAATTGCTGGCGCGTTCGCGGCAGCAAAATGTCGAGCAGGGCAGCCCGGTGGAACAGGCGTTACTGGTGTCTGTGGCGGGGATTGCCGCCGGTTTGCGAAATACCGGCTAAGGTTTTCTGCGTGGGGCGGGGCACCCGGGGCGAACCTCGGGCGCCGTTTATTGGCCGTGGGAAAAATGCGGTCAGGCGACAGTTAATGATGGGGTTGCGACTTGGGGAACCGCGTCGCAAGGTCGCGGCGGGCGCCGGTTTCTCCGACTTTTGGCGTCTTGTGTGGGCGCAGCCTGCTGTGTATCTTGATCAGCCTTTGGCCGTTTGGGCGGCCACGACCCGTTTTATGAGATTGGCCCCACGAGGCGAATCCGTTGTTTTTTATATAAAAAATTGAGGAGCACATCGATGCGCGTCATTCTGCTGGGAGCTCCCGGGGCCGGTAAAGGTACTCAGGCTAAGTTCATCACCGAGAAATTCGGCATTCCGCAAATCTCCACCGGCGACATGCTGCGTGCTGCGGTCAAGGCCGGCACCGAGCTGGGCATCAAGGCCAAGAGCATCATGGATGCCGGCGGCCTGGTGTCGGATGACCTGATCATCGCGCTGGTCAAGGACCGTATCGCTCAAGCCGATTGCGCCAAGGGTTTCCTGTTCGATGGCTTCCCGCGCACCATTCCTCAGGCTGAAGCGCTGGTGACTGCCGGTGTCGAGCTGGACGCCGTGGTCGAAATCGCCGTTGAAGACGAAGAAATCGTTCAGCGTATCGCCGGTCGTCGCGTTCACGAGGCCAGCGGCCGCGTTTACCACATCGTCTACAACCCGCCGAAAATTGCCGGTAAAGACGACATCACCGGCGAAGAGCTGGTGCAGCGCAAGGACGACACCGAAGAAACCGTGCGTCATCGCCTGTCGGTCTACCACTCGCAGACCAAGCCGCTGGTGGAGTTCTACCAGAACCTGTCCGCCAAGAACGGTGGCAAGCCGAAGTACAGCCATATCCCTGGCGTCGGTTCGGTTGAAGCGATCACCGCCAAGGTGCTTGAAGCGCTGAGCTGAAAAACCTGATCCGCTGCATCATCCACGGCCCGCTTGCGGGCCGTAGTTGTTTATACTGGCGCACTTTTCCCCACCTGATTTACGGACACATCGATGAGCACCTTGCTGGCCCTGGACACCGCGACTGAAGCTTGCTCCGTTGCCTTGCTGCATGACGGCAAGGTCACGAGCCATTACGAGGTGATCCCGCGCCTGCATGCGCAGAAACTGCTGCCGATGATCCAGCAACTGCTGGCCGACGCCGGCACCACCCTGCAAGCGGTGGACGCCATCGCTTTCGGCCGTGGCCCAGGCGCATTCACCGGTGTGCGGATTGCCATCGGCGTGGTGCAAGGCCTGGCGTTCGCGCTGGATCGCCCGGTGTTGCCGGTGTCGAACCTGGCCGTGCTGGCGCAACGGGCTTATCGCGAACACGGCGTGAGTCAGGTCGCGGCCGCCATCGATGCGCGGATGGATGAGGTGTATTGGGGCTGCTACCGCGAGACGGCCGGGGAGATGCGTCTGGTCGGCGCCGAGGCGGTGCTGCCGCCGGAAGTCGCCGCGCTGCCGGACGATGCTTCGGGTGACTGGTTCGGTGCCGGCACTGGCTGGGGTTATGGCGAGCGTATCGCCGTGAATCTGAGCGGTTCCGATGCGGGCATGCTGCCCCATGCTGAAGATCTGCTGACCTTGGCGCGATTCGCCTGGGAGCGCGGTGAGGCGATTCCGGCAGACGACGCCCAGCCGGTTTACCTGCGCGACAAAGTGGCCACCCCGAAAGCCCGCTGATTCATGCTAGATCCTGTGGGAGCGAGCTTGCTCGCGAATGCGGTGGGTCAGTCGCCATCAATGGTGACCATAACCATGTTTTCGCGAGCAAGCTCGCTCCCACAGGTTTAGTGATTACCTCAACAAAGCCAATCGTCCGTTTCTAACCCCGCGCTTTAAACCTTTTGTCTTTTATGTGTTCTAGTTATCACTCGGCGATTTGCTAAGTCGGTCAGGTGCCGCTAAATTGCCATCATCGATACCGAGCATGACTTTATGCGTATAGACGGCGTTTCCACTCATTCCTACCCCATCAAGCGCAAGCCTCGCAAAGGCAATCCGGCGCTGGATGAGTCCGTCGACGATATCGACGGCGAGCTGGAATTCCCGACCGAAGAGCAACTGGCTGCCCGTGCCGCCAAAGCCACCGCGCAACGCCTGAGCAATCTGCCCGCCCGCCAACAAGACATGATTTATCACCGCGCGATGAAGAAAAGCGTGGCCATGGCCCTGGCCAGCTACCTGAGCACCGCCGGTTTTGTCGATTGGGATGCAGACGTGCTGGGCCTCGATCTGTACATCTGATGGATCTGCCTTACTACCTCGGTTGCCCGTCCTGGAGCGAAAACGCCTGGCGCGAGTATCTGTATCCGGTAGACGCCAAGACCTCCGACTTCCTCGGACTCTATTCACAAGTGTTCAACGCCGTGGAAGGCAACACGACCTTCTACGCCAGCCCTTCGCCAGCCACCGTGCAGCGCTGGGCCGAGGTGATGCCGGAGCACTTTCGTTTCACCGCCAAGTTTCCAGGTGACATCAGCCACAGCGGCGACTTGCGCGATCAACTGACCGCCGCCGAAACCTTCCTCCAGTTGCTCAAGCCGCTCGGTGAGCGCGTCTCGCCAATGTGGCTGCAACTGTCGAAAAGCTTCACGCCACACCGCTTGCCGGAGCTTGCTGCATTCATCGATGCGCTGGATTGTCCGCTGGCAGTGGAAGTGCGCCACGAACAGTTCTTCGCCAAGGGTGAGAGTGAGCGACTGCTCAACCGGCTGTTGCTGGATCGCGGCGTGGAGCGCATCTGTCTCGATCCGCGCGCGCTGTTCAGTTGCCTGTCCACCGAATCGTCAGTGATCCACGCCCAATCGAAAAAGCCCCGCGTACCGACGCGTCCGGCAGCGTTCACTCAATTCCCGCAGGTGCGCTTCATCGGCCATCCGGAGCTTGAGGCCAACGATCCGTTCCTGGTGCCGTGGGTGGCGAAGATCGCCGAGTGGATCGAAGAGGGCCGCACGCCGTACATCTTCCTGCACACCGCCGATAACATTCTTGCCGCGAAGCTGGCACAACGTTTTCACGCACAACTGATGCAACGTTTGCCTGGCCTGCGATCCTTGCCTGAGCTATACAGAGAACCCGCCGCCGAGCAACTTGGCCTGCTCTGAGGCGGATTTCTTTCCTGCCCAGGAGCCTGCCGATGGACGCTCAAGCCCGTCAACAACAAGCCCGTAAAGCCGAAACCTTCAAAGCCCTGCACGAACGCCCCGGGATTTTCGTGATTCCCAATCCATGGGATGCCGGTTCCGCGAAGATGCTCGCCAGTCTCGGCTATCAGGCGCTGGCGACCACCAGCGCCGGTTATGCGTTTTCCCAAGGCAAGCCCGATGGCGGCCTGAGTCTCGACGATACGCTGGCCAATGTCCGGGCGATTGTCGCGGCCACCGATCTGCCGGTTGCAGTGGATCTGGAAAACGGCTTCGCCGACGCCCCGGCCGAATCGGCGCAAAGTCTGATCCGCGCAACCGAGGCGGGCGCGGTGGGCGGTTCGATCGAAGATGCCACCGGCCGGGAAGACTCGCCGATCTATTGCTTCGAACACGCGGTGGCGCGGATCGAAGCCGCCGTCGCTGCGGTGCGCACCTTGCCGTTTCCCTTCACCCTGACCGCCCGTGCGGAAAACTACCTGCACGGCAATCCCGATATCAACGACACCATCCGCCGCTTGCAGGCCTTCGCCGAAGCCGGCGCCGACGTGCTGTACGCGCCAGGCCTGCGCACCGCCGAAGAAGTTCTGGCTGTGGTGCGCGCGGTGGCGCCGAAACCGGTCAATGTGTTGATGTCCGGCGGCTTGAAACTGACGGTGCAGCACCTGGAAGAGATGGGCGTGAAGCGGATCAGCACCGGTTCGGCGCTGGCACTGGCGGCGTTCGGCGAGTTTTTCCGCGCGGCTGAAGAAATCCAGCAGTCCGGCACGTTCACCTTTACCTCTCGTTCGATGCCGTACGCCAAGGCCAATCAATTCTTCAAGGGATGAGCATGGGGCGCTGGCTGCTGTTGGCAGGACTGCTGATCATCGGTGGCGCCCTGATCGGCGTCTGGCGTGGTTGGCTCGATGTGCCGCCGCAGTGGAACCCGTGGGCGCCACTGGACGTGCAGGCGACGCCCAACTGGCTCACGGGCTACAAGTTGATGCGCCTGCGCAGCGATCCGCTCTTGTGCGAGCAGGCATTGGGCAGCTCCGGCCTGCGGATTTCGCCACAGGCCGACAGTCCCGATGCCAAATGCCCGCTGATCGGCGCCTTGCGCGTGCAGGGCGGCGGGGTGGGGCTCAGCAGCAGCTTTCTCGCCAGTTGCCCGTTGGCGGTGGCGTTTGCGATGTTCGAGCGCCATACGCTGCAACCGGCGGCGCAGCAGGTCTACGGTCAATCGGTGGCGCGGGTTGATCACCTCGGCAGCTTCGCCTGCCGCAACGTCTACAACCGCGAGAACGGCGCGCTCAGTCGTCATGCCAGCGCCGATGCACTGGACATCGCCGGCTTCCGCATGGCGGATGGTCGCGCGATCAGCGTGCTCAAGGACTGGCCGAAGCAAAATCAGGACGCGCAGTTTCTACGTCAGGTGCGCGATGGTGCCTGCGAGGCGTTCAGTGTGGTGTTGAGTCCGGACTACAACGCCGCTCATCGCAATCACTTTCATGTCGATGTCGGGCGCTGGAGCGTGTGTCGCTGAGGGATCAGGCGGCGATGCGCAGGTTCTGCTGAACGATTGGGCGCACCCAGCCGTTATCGAAGTCCAGGGCTTTCTGCTGCTCGACGATTTCTTCCGGCGGGAACGGCGGGTAAGGCTGCAGCAGGTCCAGGTCGAACTCGGCAATCGGCAGGTACAGCGGTTTTTTCTGCGGGGCAGGGCCTGGTTCCGGAATCGGCTGGCCGTTGTTGATCACCACCGGACGAACCCAGCTGCTGTCGAAATCCTGCTGCTTTTGCTGAGTCTTGATTTCTTCTGCGGGGAACGGAGGGTACGGCTCGGCCAGTGTCATGTCGATTTCGGCGATCGGCAGGAACAGCGGCTCCGGCGGACGCACCTCGGTTTCAACCACATCGCATTCACGCTGGCTGACGATGTGCGCGTGCAGCTCGCTGCCAACGGTCGGTTCTTCAGGGCTTTGCAGATCGACCGGCGGGAAAGTGCCGCAGGCCGGCACCACATCACTCGATTGTTCGGCCAGTGCCTGGGCAAAGAAATCCTGCCACAGGTGGCTGACGCCGCCCAATGCTTGAGTGTTATGACGGCTGAAGTCGCCTGTGGGCGAAATGTAGCCAATCGATGTGGGAAGAATGCCTGACATTTTTTTCGGTTGACGCTCAGCTCTGGCAAAATGCGCGTTGATTGGGTTATCGGCGGATTTTGCCGATCCTTAACTTTTTTGAGCGTGTTTTCCATGATTGAGCAACCCGCGGCCTGCCGCATCCATGTCGAGGCCCTCGGCCCGACGTTCGAAGCGCAGGCCGAGCAGTGGGCGCAGCGCCTGAACCTGCCATTGCAGGTGGCTGACGGCGAGTTTGCCCTGCAGGTCGGCGAGCAGGGTTTGCAGCTGCAACAACTGGGGCCGGATGCGCCGGGCCCGGTGCGGGTCGACTTCGTAGAAGGTGGCGCTGCCCATCGCCGGTTGTACGGCGGTGGCAGCGGGCAGATGATCGCCAAGGCGGTCGGCATTGCCCAAGGCGTACGTCCACGGGTGCTGGATGCGACGGCGGGGCTCGGGAAAGATGCGTTCGTGCTGGCCAGTCTCGGTTGCGAGATGAGCCTGATCGAGCGCCAGCCATTGATCGGCGCGTTGCTGGAGGATGGTCTGGCCCGTGCGGCGGAAGACTTCGATGTGGCGCCGATTGTGGCGCGGATGAAGCTGCTCAAGGGCAACTCGATCGAGGTGATGCGTAATTGGGAGGGCGAGCCTCCGCAGGTGATCTACCTCGACCCGATGTTCCCGCATCGTGAGAAAACCGCACTGGTGAAGAAGGAAATGCGCTTGTTCCGCCCGTTGGTGGGCGATGATCCGGATGCACCGGCGTTGCTGGAAGCGGCGTTGGCGCTGGCCACGCACCGGGTGGTGGTCAAGCGCCCGCGCAAGGCGCCGTGCATCGAAGGGCCGAAGCCGAGTCATGCGCTGGATGGCAAATCCAGCCGATACGACATCTACCCGAAGAAAGCGCTCAAGGCCTGAGACCTAGTCGTCCCCAATCGCTGGCAAGCCAGCTCCCACAGGTTCAGTGGTGTGCACACAATCAGTGATCACACCTCGATCCCTGTGGGAGCTGGCTTGCCAGCGATAGCGTCAGGACAGACACCGCAGAAACTAGGGTCGAAAGGCCCGCATGAACAGCCCGACCACTTCCTGCACATGACTTTCCGCCGCCTCGCCGGTCAGTGGCTCACCGCAGCCGTACAACAGGCGGAAATTCCCGGCGCCCTTGATCAGGCAAAAGAAATGCTCGGCGGCGTTGTGCGGGTTATCGATGCTCAGCACGCCGGTTTCGTGAATCCGCCGCAGCAACCGTTCCATCCCCTGCACCATGCGCTGCGGGCCGGCCTCGAAGAAGATCAGCGACAGCTTCGGATCCTGACTGCCCAGCGCCATGATCAAACGATGCAGGTTCACCGATTCATCGCTGTTGATCAGGTGGTGAAAGCCTCGCGCAATGTTCAGCAACACATTTTCCACCGCAATGCCGTCCGGCAATTCGAAGAACAGCGGCGGCAATTGCTCCTCGCATTTGGCCACTACGGCGGCGGAAAACAGCGTCTCCTTGTCGTTGAAATGGCTGTAGACCGTCAGCTTCGACACGCCAGCCTCGGCGGCCACCGCGTCCATGCTGGTGTTGGCATAGCCATGACTCAGGAACAGGATTTTCGCCGCCTCGAGAATCGCCTGGCGCTTGGCCGGATCCTTCGGTCGGCCGGGGCCGTTTGGAGTGGAAAGATTGTTCGACATTCTTCGCTTTTAATACTGGACTGGTGAGTTTGCTATTAATAACATACCGGCCAGTATAATTATTCCAAGCCTCCTTAGCGAAAGGTCCTTCACCATGTTCCGCCATGCGTTGTCCTTTGCGGTGCCAGTCAGTCTGGCGTTTTTATTGTCGGCGTGTGGCAAGGAAGAGGTGACGCAAGTCAGCGTGCGACCGGCCATGGTGGTGCAGCCAGAGCCTTCGGCGCAGGCGATGGAAAGTTATCCGGGCGAGGTTCGCGCCCGCTACGAACCCGATCTGGCGTTCCGCATCGGCGGCAAAGTCAGCCGACGACTGGTCGAAGAAGGCCAGCGCGTAAAGGCCGATCAACCCCTCGCCGAACTCGATCCGCAGGATGTACGCCTGCAACTGGAAGCCACCCGGGCCCAGGTCGCGGCCGCCGAAGCCAACCTGAATCTGGTGCGCGCCGAGCGTGACCGCTACAAGACCTTGATGGAACGGCAGATGGTCAGCCGCTCGGCCTACGACAATGCCGAGAACCTCTACCGCTCCGGCGAAGCCCGCCTCAAACAGATCAAAGCCGAATTCAACGTCTCGACCAATCAGGCCAGTTACGCCGTGCTGCGCGCGCCACAGGATGGCGTGGTGGCCAAGCGTTCGGTGGAAGTCGGGCAAGTGGTCGCCGCCGGGCAAACCGTTTTCACTCTCGCCACTGACGGCGAACGGGAAGTGCTGATCAGCCTGCCGGAGCAGAGCTTCGGCCGCTTCAAGGTCGGCCAGCCGGTCTCGGTGGAGCTGTGGACGCAACAGAACCAGCGCTTCGCCGGGCAGATCCGCGAGCTGTCGCCGGCCGCCGATCCGAAATCCCGCACCTTCGCTGCACGCATTTCATTCACCTCCGGCAAGGTCCCGGCAGAACTGGGCCAGAGTGCCCGGGTCTTCGTGCAGACCGCCGATGTCATCCCGCTGTCGGTGCCGCTCTCGGCGCTGACGGCCGAAAACGGCGCGACCTACGTCTGGGTCGTCAGCGCCAACAACACGTTGAAAAAGACCCCGGTGCGCACCGGCCCGTTCGGTGAGAAAACCGTGCCGGTGCTCGAAGGCCTGAACGCCAGCGACTGGGTGGTCGCCGCTGGCGTGCATGTGTTGCTGGAAGGGCAGCAGGTGCGTCCGGTGGATCGCTCCAACCGCGTGGTCAATCTGGCGGACAAGGAGTAATCCCCGATGGGTTTCAATCTTTCCGCCTGGGCGCTGCGCAATCGCCAGATCGTACTGTTCCTGATGCTTTTGCTGGCGATCGTCGGCGCCTTGTCCTACACCAAGCTCGGCCAGAGCGAAGACCCGCCGTTCACCTTCAAGGCGATGGTCATCCAGACCCGCTGGCCCGGCGCAACGGCCCAGGAAGTCTCGCGTCAGGTCACCGAGCGCATTGAAAAGAAGCTGATGGAAACCGGCGAGTACGAGCGGATTGTTTCGTTCTCGCGCCCCGGTGAATCCCAGGTCACGTTCATCGCCCGCGACTCCATGCATTCGGTGGAGATTCCGGACCTCTGGTATCAGGTGCGCAAGAAGGTCAGCGACATTCGTCAGACCCTGCCGCCGGGGATTCAGGGACCGTTTTTCAACGATGAGTTCGGCACCACCTTCGGCAATATCTATGCGCTGACCGGCGACGGTTTCGACTACGCGGTGCTCAAGGATTACGCCGACCGCATCCAGATCCAGCTGCAACGGGTCAAGGATGTGGGCAAGGTCGACCTGCTCGGTTTGCAGGACGAGAAGATCTGGGTCGAATTGTCCAACGTCAAACTCGCCACCCTCGGCTTGCCGCTGGCAGCAGTACAGCAAGCGCTGGAAGAACAGAACGCGGTGTCCACCGCCGGCTTCTTCGAAACCGGCAGCGAGCGATTGCAGCTACGGGTCTCGGGGAATTTTCAGACGGTCGACGAGATCAAGAACTTCCCGATCCGGGTCGGTGATCGTACGTTCCGCATCTCCGATGTCGCTGACGTGCGGCGCGGTTTCAACGATCCTCCGGCACCGCGCATGCGCTTCATGGGCGAAGACGCCATCGGTCTTGCGGTGGCGATGAAGGACGGCGGCGACATTCTGGTGCTGGGCAAGGCTCTGGAAATCGAGTTCGCCCGCATTCAGAAAAACCTGCCGGCCGGCATGCAGTTGCGCAAAGTCTCCGACCAGCCCGCCGCAGTGAAAACCGGCGTGGGCGAGTTCGTCCAGGTGCTGGTCGAAGCGCTGGCCATCGTGCTGCTGGTGAGTTTCTTCTCCCTCGGCGTGCGCACCGGCATGGTGGTGGCGCTGACCATTCCGCTGGTGCTGGCGATGACCTTCGCCTGCATGTATTACCTCGGCATCGGCCTGCACAAGATTTCCCTCGGCGCGCTGGTGCTGGCGCTGGGTTTGCTGGTGGACGACGCGATCATCGCCGTGGAAATGATGGCGATCAAAATGGAGCAGGGCTTCGACCGGATCAAGGCTGCCAGTTATGCCTGGACCAGCACCGCGTTCCCGATGCTCACCGGTACGCTGATCACCGCCGCCGGCTTCCTGCCGATTGCCACGGCGCAGTCCGGCACTGGCGAATACACCCGCTCGATCTTCCAGGTGGTGACCATCGCCTTGCTCGCATCCTGGGTGGCGGCCGTGGTGTTCGTGCCGTATCTGGGGGAAAAGCTCCTGCCGGATCTGGCGAAAATTCATGCAGCCAAACACGGTACGGCTGACGGTCAGACCGACCCCTACGGCACGCCGTTCTACCAACGGGTGCGGCGTCTGGTGGAGTGGTGCGTACGTCGACGCAAAACCGTGATCGTGCTCACCGTGCTGCTGTTCGTGGCGTCGGTGGCGTTGTTCCGTTTCGTGCCGCAGCAATTCTTCCCGGCTTCCGGGCGACTGGAATTGATGGTCGATCTGAAACTCGCCGAAGGCGCCTCGCTGGCCAATACCACGGGCGAGGTCAAACGGCTGGAAGCGATGCTCAAGGATCACGCCGGCATCGACAACTATGTCGCTTACGTCGGCACCGGTTCGCCACGTTTCTACCTGCCACTGGATCAACAGCTGCCGGCGGCGAGCTTCGCCCAGTTCGTCGTACTGGCGAAAACCATTGAGGAGCGCGAAGCGCTGCGCACGTGGCTGATCGACACCTTGAACGAGCAGTTCCCGTCCCTGCGCTCGCGGGTCACGCGTCTGGAAAACGGCCCTCCGGTCGGTTACCCGGTGCAGTTCCGCGTCACCGGCGAGCACATCGAAGAAGTCCGGGCTCTGGCGCGCAAGGTCGCGGCCAAGGTGCGTGAGAATCCGCATGTGGTGAACGTGCATCTGGACTGGGAAGAACCGAGCAAGGTCGTGTACCTGAACATCGATCAGGATCGCGCCCGGGCGTTGGGCGTGAGCACGGCGAATCTGGCGAAATTCCTCCAGAGTTCGCTGACCGGTTCCAGCGTCAGCCAGTACCGCGAGGATAACGAACTGATCGAAATCCTCCTGCGCGGCACCGTGCACGAGCGCACCGAACTGTCGTTGCTGCCGAGTCTGGCGGTGCCGACCGACAACGGTCGCAGCGTCGCGCTGTCGCAGATCGCCACGCTGGAATATGGCTTCGAGGAAGGCATCATCTGGCACCGCAATCGTCTGCCGAACGTGACCGTGCGCGCCGACATCTATGGCAAGGAGCAGCCGGCGACGCTGGTGAAGCAGATCATGCCGACGCTTGATCCGATCCGTGCCGAATTGCCGGACGGGTATCTGCTGGATGTCGGCGGTACGGTGGAGGATTCGGAGCGTGGGCAGAAGTCGGTGAACGCCGGCGTGCCGATGTTCATTGTCGTGGTGCTGACGTTGCTGATGGTGCAGCTGCGCAGTTTCTCACGCACGGCGATGGTGTTTCTGACGGCGCCGCTGGGGTTGATCGGGGTGACGCTGTTTCTGCTGGTGTTCCGTCAGCCGTTCGGGTTTGTGGCGATGCTCGGCACGATCGCGCTGTCGGGGATGATCATGCGTAACTCGGTGATTCTGGTGGATCAGATCGAGCAGGATATTGCGGCAGGGCTCAGGCCCTGGCAGGCGATTATCGAGGCGACCGTGCGGCGGTTCCGGCCGATTGTGTTGACGGCTTTGGCGGCGGTGCTGGCGATGATTCCGCTTTCTCGCAGTGTGTTTTTTGGGCCGATGGCGGTGGCGATTATGGGGGGGTTGATTGTGGCTACTGCTTTGACGCTTTTGTTTTTGCCGGCGTTGTATGCGGCTTGGTTCCGGGTGCGTAAGGAGGCTTGAGGCTCTTTGAGCGTGGCGGCCTTTGGGCCGGCCAGGCTCTTGGGGTTTTGGGTGAATATCCGTTTCTGCGGGTGTTGCGGCTGGCGGTTTCGCCCTTACGGCGAGTCCCTTTGGCAAACGCCCCAAAGGAACCAAAGGTCTGGGCCCCGGCGTTCGGCCCCTCGCTGGGGCTCGGGGTTCCTTCGTTCCGGGATTCATCCGGGGGCATCGCCTCCGGTTTGCTTCGCTGCACCTCCTCTCGATGTGTTCGACTTCGTCGAACGGCGCTACGCGCCCACCCCCGGATGAATCCCTCCACTCAGCCGGCCGAAGGGGCCGGCACGTCAAGAGCGTTACTCGAGCTAACGCTCATTGTGGTTTACGCCTTTATTTGCTCGTTGTAGGAGGGTGGTTGTCTCCTACATGTTTTTCAGACGGCTCCGATATTGAGTCGCTGTGTTGGCGGTGCTGTACTCGAGGCTGTTTTTCAGCCTTGTTTGAGTCAGCTTTGATGAAGAAACCGCCGGTATTGAAGGGTCGGGCCGATCCGGTCTTTGAGTTGTTGATGCGCGCGCCTCACAAGCAGCGTCTGGCGGATTATCTTGCGCTGCTCAAGCCGCTGGATGACCAGGGGCGGTATCTGCCTTTTGAGGATTTGCGGTATCGCTGGGCCAGTGGGCTGGATTCGCGTTTGTGTTGGGCGTTGGTCAAGAAGGCGCGGGTCGCTCAGTACATTCAGCTTCTGCCTTTGGGGGAGCCGGCGCAGTGGGGGAAGTTTGTGCCGACGCCCACCGCGCAGAAGACCCTTTCAGTGGTAGATCGGCAAACTACGACGGCGTCGCTGGAGTACATGACCAGCCAGATAGGCGAGCGGGCGCATTTCAGTTATTTGCTTAACGATCTGATCGAGGATGAGGCGATCAGCAGCAGTCAGCTGGAGGGCGCCGCGACCACTACCCGTGTTGCCAAGGACATGCTCAAGCAGCGGCGTCAGCCCCGGACGCCGGATGAGCGGATGGTCATGGGTAATTACCGGATGATGAATTTCGTCTGGGAAAAACGTTACGAGCCATTGAGCGTGGAGTTGATAGCGTCAATCCATCGAGTTGGTGTCGAGGGCATTGATGACGAGCAGTATGACCCAGGGCTTTTCAGGACCAACGATGAAGTGGTGGTGCAGGACGGCGAAGGGAATACCGTGCACTCGCCACCGCCTGTGGCCGGACTGGTGAGGCGACTGGATTTGCTCTCGCAGTGGATCAATCAACCACAGGGTTCACCTCGGCAAAAAAACTACCTGCATCCGCTGATCAAGGCGATCACGCTGCACTTTGCCCTGGGTTACGAACATCCGTTTCGCGACGGTAACGGGCGGGTCGCCAGGGCGCTGTTTTACTGGTTCATGTTCAAGCATGAGTTTTCGGCGTTCCGCTATATCGCGATCAGTCTTTTACTGCGCAACGCGCCTGTGAAGTACGGGCGGTCGTATTTGCACAGCGAGGCTGATGAACTCGATCTGACGTACTTCATCGAGTTTCAGTGTTCGGTGATTCTGCGGGCGGTGGAGGGGTTTACCGATGTATATCGCAAGAGTGTGGCGTACAGCGATATTGGACGGCGGAACGGATTGAATAACGGGAGTGAGACAGCTCACACCCGTATCGTGTCGGCTTAGAGCGTACCGAACACCTTTTTCGCCAGACTCGTCGCCGCAGCGGCCGGGTTCTTGCGGATGGTTTCTTCCTGTTTGCCGATCATTTCGAACAGGCCGTTGAGCGCTTGTTCGGTCACGTAGCTTTCGATGTTGGCGCTCTTCGCATCCACCACGCCGAAGGTCGCGGCCTGGCCGGCGAAGGTGTTGTATTTCTGGGCTACACCGACCTTGTCGGTTGCCTGTTTGACGATCGGCAGGAATTTGGTGCGGATCTGTTCGCGGCTGGATTTGTCCAGGTACTGGGTGGCGGAGTCGTTGCCGCCGCTGAGGATGCCTTTGGCGTCTTCCACGCTCATTTTCTTCACGGCGTCGACGAGGATCGGCTGGGCCTGGGTGACGGCGGTTTCCGCGGCCTTGTTCATGGCGGTTTCCAGTTCGTCGACCTGGGCGCCCATGCCGAAGGCTTTCATCTTGCCTGCGACTTTGCCGAGTTTGCCCGGCAGTTCGATTTTCACGTCCGGGTTGTTGCTGAAGCCGCCCGGGGTGCCGAGTTGTTTGACGGCCAGTTGCGCGCCCTGGGTCAGGGCATCCTTGAGGCCGCCGGTGGCGTCGCCTTGCGACAGGTCGCTGAGGGACAGGGCCAGTGCGTTGGCGGAGATCATCAGGCCCGCGCACAGGCTGGCGAAGCGAAGGGTAGGACGGAGCATGAAAGCTTCCTTGTTCAAAAGAATTAGCGGGCGGCGTCGACGCGGATCTTCAGCGGCTGCGGATCCTTGCCATCAAGCTGCACGGAATGGTTTTCGGTGGTGATGAACATCAGCTCGCCGTTGACTTCAATGCGTGCGCTGACCGAGTAGCGGTGGCCGGGTTTGACCTGGGCCGGATCGTAGCTCAAGTGGAACGGCAGCGGCACCTGGCCTTTGACCGGGCCTTTCTGTTCGTCGAGTACCACGGCCGGAGCATCGGCCAGCGAGACGTCCTGCAGGCTCACGCTCAGGGTCGCACTTGGCGGCAGGGCGATGCGTTGCAGGTAGAACACTTCGCCGTCGAGGCTGACTTTGCCGGCCGGTGCGGTCGACTGGCAGGCGCTGAGTAGCGTGGCGGCGGCAAGCAGGGAAAGTTTTTTCATCGGAGATCTCCGTATCGACGGCGCCAGAAGAAGCCTGGCGCCTGTAGGAATTTAGTCGCTTTGCACAGGGGCGGCGACCTGATCGGCCGCATCTTCGCTGCGATGCAGGGCTACCTGACGGATCGACAAGCGAATCTCCGCCGGCAGCACCCGTTTGGCCGCACCTTCGGCCAGTTCGCCGAGCAGTTCGTGGTAGCTCAACTTGCCGGCTTCGTCGCGACGCAGTACGTCGAGGTCGAGCAGGGTCTGGATGAAATGGCGGAACAGGCTCTTGTCGAAGAATTCCGGCGCGTTGAGGCCATGCAGGATCGACAGGCGCTGGGCCATGACCGTGCACAGGTCTTCCAGTTCTTCGGCGCTGATGGTGTTCTGGCCTGCGTTGAGTAGCAACGACACGGTCATGTAGAAGCGTTGCAGGGTCTGGGCGATGCTCTTCGACAGCAGGGTCAGGAGCACGAAATGCCGCGAGCTTGGCGCCGGGCGCAAGTACACGTCTTTCTCGAAACGCAGCAGGCCTTGTTCGACGAACGCGTCCAGCCACTGATCGATCACCGCGTCCAGTTCGTCCAGGGTCCAGCGGATGAACAGCTCCGATTGCAGGTACGGATACAGCGCGCGGGTGTAGCGCAGGATCTGTTCGCGGCTCATGCGCGAGGCGCTCTGGAAGAAACTCGCCAGCAGCGCCGGCAGGGCGAAGATGTGCAGCACGTTGTTGCGGTAGTAGGTCATCAGGACGGCGTTTTGCTCGTCCAGGTACAGAATCTTGCCCAGCGCATCGTTCTGCTCGGACAGCAGATCCATGTCCTTCACGTGCTCGATCAGCGCCCGGCCATCGCCTTCCGGCAACGTGGTATGCGGCGAGTACGGAACCTTGCGCAGCAATGCCAGATACAGATCCAGCACTCGCGCCATGGCTCGATCGTCGAGTGCCAGTCGGGTGGTCGACAGCAGCGCCAACGCCACCAGGTTGACCGGGTTGATCGCCGCTGCTTCGTTCAGGTGCTGCGCGACTTTCTCGCCGAGGCGGTTGGTGGTTTCGTTGAGCCAGGCCGGTTTGTACTGCGGGCCGAGTTCCTGCTGGCGCCAGTCCGGCTGTTCGCTGTCGAGGAATTCGGCGAGTTTGATCGGCTCGCCGAAGTTCACCGCCACCTGGCCAAAGCGCTGCTTGAGCGCGCCGATGACTTTGAAGATGTCGAAGATCGATTCTTTCTTCTTGCTCGCGCCACGCAGTTCGCCGAGGTAGGTCCGGCCTTCGAGCACGCGCTCGTAACCGATGTACACCGGCACGAACACGATCGGCATCCGCGACGAACGCAGGAAGCTGCGCATGGTGATCGCGAGCATCCCGGTTTTCGGTTGCAGCATGCGCCCGGTGCGGGAGCGACCGCCCTCGACGAAGTACTCGACCGGGAACCCTTTGGTGAACAGGGTGTGCAGGTATTCGTTGAACACCGAGGTGTACAGCGGATTGCCCTTGAACGTGCGGCGCATGAAAAACGCGCCGCCACGGCGCAGCAGGCTGCCGATCACCGGCATGTTCAGGTTGATCCCGGCGGCGATGTGCGGCGGGGTCAGGCCGTTGCGGAACAGCAAGTACGACAGCAGCAGGTAGTCGATGTGGCTGCGGTGGCACGGCACGTAGATTACTTCGTGACCCTGGGCGACCTTCTGCACGCCTTCGATGTGGTTGACCTTGATCCCGTCGTAGATCTTGTTCCAGAACCAGCTCAGCACCACTTCCAGAAAACGGATCGCGGTATAGGTGTAGTCCGAAGCGATCTCGTTGCCGTAGCGCAGGGCCTGGGCCTTGGCTTTTTCCGGGGAGATGTTTTCGCGCTCGGCTTCGTCGAGGATCGCTTGCTTGACCAGCGGTTGGTTGAGCAGGCCTTTGACCAGGTTGCGGCGGTGGGAAATGTCCGGGCCGATCACCGCAGCTTTCAGATTGCGGAAGTGCACCCGCAGGATCCGCTGGGCCATGCGCACGGTGCGTTCGTGGCCCTTGTTGTGTTCGATCAGCTCGCGCAGGTGGATCGGCGCCGAGAATTGCACGCGGGTCTTGCGCCCCAGAATCATGATGCTCAGCAGGCGACGCAGACGCCCGGTGACGGCCCAGCTGTCGGCGAACAGCAGTTTCCACGGGCTGTTTTCGCTGTCCGGCGACTGGCCCCAGAACACGCTGACCGGAATGATCTGCGCGTCTTCGGCAGCATTCTGGCTCAGGGCGCTGACCAGTCGGGTCAGGGTTGGTGGCGCACCGCGCTTGTCCTGGCGGCCGAGCCAGTCCGGATCCGGCGTCAAGTAGAAGAACGCCGCCGGTTCGATCAGCGAACCCACGGACACCGGCAGCACCGGGCGCGGCAGGCCGGCCTTGGTGCACTCGGTGTCGACAACCGCCAGATCAGTCAGCGATGGATTTTGCAGGACGTAGAACACCGGACGACTGCGGTCGAGGTTGAGGGTGAACGACGACTGGTTGATCGTCTCGGAGCGAACCCAGAGATACAACAGTCGGCGCAAGGTGCCAAACACAAGACGGCGGAACGGGGAACGGGTCATACGGCTTCTGCGTGAGTGGATAAACCGAGCGTTTGCTCGGGCGGTCGACAGTTTGCCGTATTGGGCGAAAATCGGCAAAAAAGCGGCGAAGTAATCTCCTGTTGAGAGTTTTGCCGCCTGTCATATACTCGGCGATCTGTCGCCGGGGCCCTTTTATGGACGTCGGACGCAGGCTGACGTTCCTCAAAGGCTTTCCTGCGAAAAGCCTGTTCAATAATAAAAAAGGAGTATGAACAGATGGCAACACGTGAAACCGGCAACGTGAAGTGGTTCAACGACGCCAAGGGCTACGGCTTCATTCAGCGCGAAGACGGGGTGGACGTGTTCGTGCACTACCGCGCGATCCGCGGCGAAGGCCACCGTTCGCTGACCGAGGGTCAGCAGGTTGAATACGCGGTGGTGGAAGGGCAGAAGGGGTTGCAGGCTGAAGACGTTGTAGGTCTGTAATGATCGTTCCCACGCTCTGCGTGGGAATGCCTCAATGGACGCTCTGCGTCCGCTTTGGGACGCGGAGCGTCCCGGGCTGCATTCCCACGCGGAGCGTGGGAACGATCAAGCTTGAAGCTGCTTTTATGCAGTTTTCCAGGTGATTTCTTCTTCACCGTCGGCGCTGATGCGAATCCAGCGATCCGCCGTTTCCTCACCTTCTTCTTCAACCCACGTCCCCGGCGCGCAGCGCACCTCAACGTTCAGCGCAGCGAACGCGGCGCGGGCGCAGGCGATGTCGTCGTCCCACGGCGTCTGGTCGCTTTCCAGGTACAGGCTGTTCCACTTGCCCACGGCTTTCGGCAGCCAGGTCACCGGGATGTTGCCGGCCTTGCACTTGTAAGTCTGGCCTTTCTGTACCCAGTCGCTGCAAGGGCCGAGGGCGGCGCCCAGCCAGGCGGAAATGGCCTTGTGGTCGACGTCGGCGTCTTTCAGGTAAATCTCGATGTCCGGTTGGCGCATGGATGTCCTCACTGCGGGTCTGAAAAATCCATTCGCGGATTTAGCCGGCCCCGGGTCGTTGCCCGAGACCAAAAGTTATTGAAGAACGAAATAATCGTAGCGCATCGAGACGGTGGTCACGAACGGCTCGGGCTGTTCGATGACCGCCGCGCGGCGCTCGGCACTGGCGCGCCAGCCGTGGGGCGTCATCGCCAGCAGGTTGGCGCGATCCTCGGGCTTGTCCAGCGTCAATTTGAATTCCAGGGTTTCACTGTGCGCCAGCGCCATGCCTTCCGGCACCAGGGCCAAATGCTTGTCGTCGGTGTATTCGCGCACTTCGTCGTACAGGCGCTCGCGCAGTTCCATCAGATGGCCGCTGGTCGGGCCGACTTTCATCAGACCGCCGCCGACGCTGAGCAGACGCTTGGCTTCTTCCCAGTCCAGTGGACTGAAAACGCTGGCCAGAAACTGGCAGCTGCCGGAAGCCAATGGCACACGGGCCATGCTGGCGATCAACCAGGTCAGCGCCGGATTGCGTTTGCAGGCGCGCTTGACCGCCTCTTTCGAGATGTCCAGTGCGTAACCGTCAGCATCGGGCAAAGCCTCGGCGATCTGCGCGGTGTAGTAACCCTCGCCACAACCGATATCGACCCAGCGCGCCGGCGCATAACCCGCCGCCAGCTCCGCCAGGCGCTTGGCCACCGGCGCGTAATGCCCGGCGTTCAGAAAGTCGCGGCGGGCCTCGACCATCGCCTGGTTGTCGCCGGGATCGCGGCTGTTCTTGTGCTGTACCGGCAGCAGGTTCAGATAACCCTGACGCGCGCGGTCGAAGCGGTGGCCGGCGGGGCAGACCACGCCGTTGTCCACCGCGTTCAGCGGTTCACTGCAGATCGGGCACGCAAGCATCAGGCGAGCAACTTGATCAGGGTCTGGTAGTAGATCTCGGTCAGCACGTCGAGATCGGCCGCCAGCACGCGCTCGTTGACCTGGTGGATGGTCGCGTTGACCGGGCCCAGCTCAACAACCTGCGTGCCCATGGTCGCGATGAAACGACCGTCGGAGGTACCGCCGCTGGTGGACGCCTTGGTCTCGCGGCCGGTGATCTGCTTGATGCTCGACGACACCGCGTCGAGCAGCGCGCCCGGCTCGGTGAGGAACGGCAGACCGGACAGCGCCCAGTCGATGTGCCAGTCCAGACCGTGCTTGTCGAGGATGTCGGCGACGCGTTTCTGCAGGCCTTCAACGGTCGACTCGGTGGAGAAGCGGAAGTTGAACAACGCCACCAGATCACCCGGAATCACGTTGGTCGCGCCGGTGCCGGAGTTGACGTTGGAAATCTGGAAACTGGTCGGCGGGAAGAAGTCGTTGCCGTGATCCCAGTGCTCGGCAGCCAGCTCGGCGAGGGCCGGGGCAGCGAGGTGGATCGGGTTTTTCGCCAGGTGCGGATAGGCCACGTGGCCCTGCACACCGCGTACGGTCAGTTTGGCGCCGAGGGAGCCGCGACGACCGTTCTTCACCACGTCGCCCACCAGCGTGGTGCTCGACGGTTCGCCGACGATGCACCAGTCCAGACGCTCGTTACGGGCTGCCAGACGCTCGACCACAGCCTTGGTGCCGTGATGCGCCGGGCCTTCTTCGTCGCTGGTGATCAGGAACGCAACCTTGCCCTTGTGATCCGGGTAGTCGGCGACAAAGCGCTCGGCGGCGACGGTCATCGAGGCCAGGCTGCCTTTCATGTCCGCCGCGCCGCGGCCGCAGAGCATGCCGTGCTCGTCGATCACCGCGTTGAACGGGTCGATCTGCCAGGCGGTCACCGGGCCGGTCGGCACCACGTCGGTGTGGCCGGCGAAGCACAACACCGGGCCGTCGCCTTTACCGTGAGTCGCCCAGAAGTTATCCACATCTTCGATGCGCATCGGTTCCAGCTGGAAACCGGCATCGCCCAGGCGCTGCATCATCTGCTTCTGGCAATCGGCGTCGACCGGCGTCACGGACGGACGGCGGATCAGGTCGATGGCGAGTTGGAGGGTCGGCGAAAGGTCGGCGTGGGCCGTCATGGAAAACTCCGAAAGCTGGGGGGCAAGGCGCGCAAAATGGCGGTTATCTTAAAGCAAAACGGCGACCATTGGCCGCCGTTTAGTGCATCCGGAAGGATTTAGACCACCGGTGCCGGTTCAGGCGCAGCCGTTGGTTTTGGCAGCGACGACAGGAACGCCATGATCAGCGCCGCCACGTACGGCAGCGACTGCACCAGCAGCATGGCCACCCAGAAGCGCATGTCGTTGCTCGGAATGCCCTGCACCAGGAAGATTCCCAGCGCCGCGCCCCACAACAGCAGCATGATGAACAGCTCTTCCCGGGCCTCGGAAATCGCCACCCAGAAACCATGGTTGTCGGCGTTTTTCGGGGTGCGGAAGAACGGAATGCTGCTGGTGAAGAAGCCGTACAGCACCGCTTTGGCGATGGTGTGCGACAACGCCAGACCGGCCAGTGCCGCGCAGAACGCATCCTTGAGGTTCACGCCCACGGCGCGACGGTACAGGAAGATGATCTTGCCGACCTTGAACACGAACAGCGCCAGCGGCGGGATTGCGAAAATCAGCAGCGGCGGATCGACTCGTTGCGGCACGATGATCATCGCCGCCGACCACAACAGCGCGCCGACGGTGAAGAAGATGTTCATGCCGTCCGCGACCCACGGCAGCCAGCCCGCGAGGAAGTGGTAACGCTGGCCGCGAGTCAGCTCGGTGTCCTTGCCGCGGAGCAGGCTGCGGGTGTGGCGTTTGATGATCTGGATCGCACCGTAGGCCCAGCGGAAACGCTGCTTCTTGAAGTCGATGAAGGTGTCCGGCATCAGACCCTTGCCGTAACTGTCGTGGTAATACGCCGCCGACAGGCCTTTCTCGAATACCCGCAGACCAAGCTCGGCGTCTTCACAGATGCACCAGTCGGCCCAGCCCAGTTCTTCCAGAACCGAACGGCGGGTCATGGTCATGGTGCCGTGCTGGATGATCGCGTCGCGGTCGTTGCGGGTGACCATGCCGATGTGGAAGAAACCTTTGTATTCGGCGTAGCAGAGCTTCTTGAAGGTGCTTTCGTTCTGGTCGCGATAGTCCTGCGGCGACTGCACCACGGCGATTTTCGGGTCGGCGAAGTGCGGCACCATGTGCTTGAGCCAGTTCGGGTGCACGCAGTAGTCGGAGTCGATCACCGCGATCACTTCGGCATCCTTGGCGGTGTGCGGGATCAGGTAGTTCAGCGCGCCGCCCTTGAAACCGGCCAACGGCGAGACGTGGAAGAACTTGAAGCGCGGGCCGAGGGTTTCGCAGTAGTCGCGCACCGGTTCCCAGACCGCCGGGTCCTTGGTGTTGTTGTCGATGATCAGGACTTCGAAGTCCGGATAGTCGAGGTTGGCCAAAGCGTTGAGGGTCTGTTTGACCATCTCCGGCGGCTCGTTGTAGCAGGGCACGTGGATCGAGACTTTCGGGCGGTAATCCGAATCGCCGATCACCGGCAGGAATTCACGGCGACGCTTGTGAATCCACACCGCTTCGGCCAGTTCGTGGGCCTCGGTCAGCAACACGATGAACACCCCGAGCGCACCGAGCGCCAGCAGGAAGCCCACCGTCAAGCTGAACCACGTGCTGTATTGCTGGCTGTAGTCGTAACCGATCCACACCAGCACCGAACCGCACAGGAACGCGATAAAGGTCAGGAAGGTACGGCCGCGCTGACGCAGGGCCGAGCCGTCGATCATCAGCAGGGTCAGCGACAACAGCGCCAGCACCACCGAGCCGATGGCCAGCACGCGCCATTGCGGGATCGCCACCACCGGGCCTTCGAAGTTGAATTTCTGCTGGCGTGCGGCGTTGAACACGCCCCAGTAAGCGCCGACCGAACCTTCGTCACTCGCCTTCCACGGCTGGTCGAACGCTTCGATCACGAAGTAGTTGAAACCCTGACGATTAAGTTTGTTGACCAGCGTACGGAGGTAGATCGCCTGATCCGCCGGCGACGCATCGGCGCCACCGCGCATGCGACCGTTGCTCGGCCAGCCGACTTCGGACAGTAGCAGCGGCTTTTTCGGGAACATTTTTTTCAGGTCGCGGGCGCGGTCGAAAACGAACTGCCCGGCCTTGTCCACCGGAATGAATTCCCAGTACGGCAGAACGTGGGCGGCAATCAGGTCGACGTGTTTGGCCAGCTCCGGGTGCTCTTCCCAGACGTGCCACTGTTCGGAAGTGGTGACCGGCACTTTCACGGCCGCGCGCACGCGGTCGAGCAGCACGCTGAGTTGTTCGGCGGTGATTTCCTTGCGGAAGATTGCTTCGTTGCCGACGACCACGCGAACCACGCTGCGCGAGGTGTTGGCCAGTTCGATGGCGCGGGTGATTTCCCGCTCGTTACGCTCCTGGTCGGGGCTGATCCAGATCCCCAAGGTCACGCGAAGGCCGAACTCTTCCGCCAGTTTCGGGATGTCCTGCAGGGAGCCGTCGACCGAGTAGATGCGGATGTTGTCCGTCAGCTTGCTCATGATCTCCAGGTCGCGGCGCATTTCATCGTCGGACGGATACTGATCCTTCTGTGGGAACTGTCCCTGCTGGAACGGTGAATAGGAGAAACCGGAGATCTGCTCCGGCCAGTTCGGCGCGGAGACGGGGCGATTGATCAGCGCCCAGAAACCGGTAAACAGGGCGGCGATTGCCAGAACCACCACCAGGTTGAGTCCAAATTTACGCGATGACATAGCTGTGTCGGGTTCCAAAGGCTGTGGAACGAAGGGTCGGCTGGTTGACGCCAAGAGGGCGCGCATCCTACACCGGCAGTTCGCCGAGTCCTACAAGAGACAGGGAAATGCCGGACGTTGGGCAATCCAACCTGACTTAAGTTCTTTCGTTTCAGCGTGTAAGACAAATCTTTGTTACGTGCAGCTTTAATTAAAGCAGGCGCGTTCGCCGTTCATAGCGCAAAGATGCTCTTGGCCGCCGACGGCCCTATAATGCGCGCCGGTTTTTAGGGTAATGGTCATGAGTACAGAAGATCCGCGGTTTGCAGGCATCGCCCGTTTGTATGGCATCGAGGGCCTCGAGCGCCTGCGTGCAGCCCACGTGGCGATTGTCGGCGTTGGCGGCGTCGGTTCCTGGGCGGCGGAAGCCATGGCCCGTTGCGGGGTGGGCGAGATTTCGCTGTTCGACCTCGACGACGTCTGCGTCAGCAACGCCAACCGCCAGTTGCATGCGCTGGACAGCACCGTCGGCAAACCCAAGGTCGAGGTGATGGCCGAGCGTCTGCGCGGGATCAACCCGGACTGCAAGGTGCACGCTGTGGCGGACTTCGTCACCCGCGACACCATGGCCGAATACATCACGCCGAACATCGACTGTGTGATCGACTGCATCGACGCAGTCAACGCCAAGGCTGCGCTGATTGCCTGGTGCAAGCGCCGCAAGATCCAGATCATCACCACCGGCGGCGCCGGCGGGCAGATCGATCCGACGCTGATTCAGGTCTGCGACCTCAACCGTACGTTCAATGATCCTTTGGCCTCGAAAGTGCGCTCGACGCTGCGCCGCGACTACGGCTTCTCGCGCACCGTGACCCGCCATTACAGCGTGCCGTGCGTGTTTTCCACGGAACAGCTGCGCTATCCGAAACCGGACGGCAGCATCTGCCTGCAGAAGAGTTTTGTCGGCGATGGCGTGAAGCTGGACTGCGCTGGCGGATTTGGCGCGGTGATGATGGTGACGGCGACGTTCGGCATGGTCGCGGCGACCAAGGCTGTGGACAAGATTGTGGCGGGTGTTCGGCGCCCGGCGGATCGGGTCAAGCCTCAGGCCTGAAGTATAGGGCTGCGCAGCAGCCCTTTTACTGCGCCAACTCGTTCATCCGCTTGAGCACGGCATTCAAGCCATTGCTGCGCGAAGGCGACAACTGCCGCGACAGTCCCAGCTGATTGAACCAGTCCGGCAGATCAACCAACTGCAATTCGCCAGCGGTCAAACCGTTGACCCGCAACAGCAACAACGCCACCAACCCGCGAATCATCCGCGCATCGCTGCTCGCTGCGAATTGCCAGCGGTCGTCGCGCAACTCTCCAACCAGCCACACCTGGCTTTCACAGCCATGCACTCGATTGGCGTCACATTTGTCCGCATCGCTCAACGGCGGCAGACGATCACCAAACTGCATCAACAGCCGCGCCCGCTGTTCCCAGCCAGCGGCGTTCTGAAACGTTCGCAGCGCTTCGGCGGCCTCGACCGGCAGGCTCATCGCAACAACTCCAGCGCCTGATCCAGCGCTTCAAAGAAGCGCTCCAGATCCTCGGAATCGTTGTACAGCGCCAGCGACACACGGATCGCCCCGGCCAGTTCGAAACGCTTGAGCAGCGGCATCGCGCAGTGATGCCCGGCACGCACGGCGATGCCCTGTTCGGTCAGCAAGTGCGCCAGATCGGCGTTGTGCACGCCTTCGACGACAAAACTGGCCAGCGCCAGCTGCGGTTTGCCCAGCAGACGGATGCCGTTGCGGGCCGCGAGGCCACGTAACAGGTAATCGTGCAGTGCTGCTTCGTGGGCGGACACCGCGTCCTGATCCAGACCCGCGAGGTAGTCGAGAGTCGCACCAAGTCCGATCACACTGGCAATCGGCGGCGTTCCCGCTTCGAAGCCCAAGGGAGCGGGGCGGAAACGCGCGTCGTGGTAATTGGCTTCCAGCACCATCTCGCCGCCGAACTGCCACGGGCGAAGTTGCTCCAGCGCTGCGTTGCGCCCGAACAGCACGCCGAGGCCATCGGGGCCGTACAGCTTGTGGCTGGAAAACACGTAAAAGTCGCAACCTAGCGCCTGCACGTCATGCCGGCCGTGAACCACGCCTTGAGCGCCATCGACCACGGTCAGCGCGTTGTGCGCCTTGGCCATCGCCAGCAATGCCGGCAACGGTTGCCAGGCGCCAATCACGTTGGACAACTGACTGACCGCCAGCAGACGTGTGCGCGGGCCGATCAGGTGAACGGCAGCAGCGAGGTCGATCACGCCGTCCTCGTCCAGCGGCAGAATTACCAACTTCAGATCGCGACGTTGCGTCAGTTGCTGCCACGGCAGCAGGTTGGCGTGATGCTCCAGGGCGCTGATGACAATTTCATCGCCCGGATGGAAAAGATGTTCCAGGCCATAAGCCAGGAGATTCAGCGCACTGGTGGCGCCGTGGGTGAAGATGATCTGCCCGCTGTCACCGGCATTCAGCCACTGGGCAACCTTCAGGCGGCTGTCCTCGAACGCCTGCGTGGCATGGGCGCCGGGCAGATGCTGGGCACGATGCACGTTGGCCGCGCCATTGGCGTAGTAATGCGCCAGCGCGTCGAGCAGGGCCTGGGGTTTTTGCGTGGTGGCGGCGTTGTCCAGGTAAGTCTGGTCTTGCCGTTGCAGGGCGGCGATGGCCGGGAAATCGGCGCGCCAGGGGGAGGGAATCATCATCTGTTCAGCCCTGTGAACTTGGGCGGGTGTACACAAAACACTGTGGGAGCGAGCTTGCTCGCGAAGGCGTCCTTGAGGACGCCAAAAAGCTTCGCGAGCAAGCTCGCTCCCACAGGTTATCAATGTGCTGCTTAGTTGTGAGCGTGCAGCGCTTCGTTCAGTTCGATCGCCGATTTGTGGGTTTTGCATTCCACAGCGCCGGTTTCCGAATTGCGACGGAACAGCAGGTCGGTCTGACCGGCCAGTTCACGGGCCTTGACCACTTTGACCAGGTTGTTGTGCTCGTCCAGCAGCGCGACTTTAGTGCCGGCGGTCACGTACAGGCCCGACTCGACGGTGTTACGGTCGCCCAACGGGATACCGATACCGGCGTTGGCGCCGATCAGGCAGCCTTCGCCGACCTTGATCACGATGTTGCCGCCGCCCGACAGGGTGCCCATGGTCGAGCAGCCGCCGCCCAGGTCCGAACCCTTGCCGACGAATACGCCAGCGGAGACGCGGCCTTCGATCATGCCCGGGCCTTCGGTGCCGGCGTTGAAGTTGATGAAGCCTTCGTGCATCACGGTGGTGCCTTCGCCCACGTAAGCGCCCAGACGCAGACGCGCTGCGTCGGCGATACGCACGCCGGCCGGTACTACGTAGTCGGTCATTTTCGGGAACTTGTCCACCGAGAACACTTCCAGCAGCTCGCCGCGCAGACGGGCTTCGAGTTGCAGCTCGGCCAGTTCGCTGAGGTCGATCGCGCCCTGGCTGGTCCAGGCCACGTTTGGCAGCAGCGGGAAGATCCCGGCCAGGCTCACGCCGTGCGGCTTGACCAGACGATGGGACAGCAGGTGCAGCTTGAGGTAAGCCTCAGGGGTCGAGGTCAGTTGAGCATCTTCGGCCAGCAGGGTGGCGACCAGCGGCTTGTGGCTTTCAGCCAGGCGGGTCAGCAGCTTGCCTTGTACCGCGTCAATGCCTTTCACGGCTTCAGCCAGTTGGGCGGCTTGTGCGGTGGTGAAGGTGATGGCCTGGTTGCCTTCGGTGTAGCCGAGGATCGGTGCAACAGCGGCAACCAGTTCGGCCGAAGGGTTCAACAGCGGCTGGGCGTAGAACACTTCCAGCCATGCGCCTTGACGGTTCTGGGTGCCGACGCCGAAGGCAATACTGAACAGGGAGTTGGACATGTGAATACCTCTACAAAAAGTGACGGGCTGCTTACTTGAGGGCGGCCGCGTAGATATCTGGCTTGAAGCCAATCAGGGTTCGGTCACCGAGATCGAGCACCGGGCGCTTGATCATCGAGGGTTGAGCGAGCATCAGTTCGATGGCTTTCGACTGGTCGAGATCGGCTTTGCATTCGTCGTCGAGTTTGCGAAAGGTCGTGCCTGCGCGGTTCAACACCGTTTGCCAGCCATGCTCGTTACACCATTGGGTCAGGTGTTCACGGTCGATGCCGGCGGTCTTGTAATCGTGGAAGTCATAGCTGACAGCGTGTTCATCGAGCCAGGTGCGCGCCTTTTTCATGGTGTCGCAGGCTTTGATGCCGAAAAGGTGCAACGTTTTGCTTGAAACGGTCAAGGAATTGCCCCCTTTACAGGTGCTGGAAAAAAATGGTGTCGGATTATGCCATGACCAGACGGTTTCGCGGCGCCGAGGTTGCTTTTGCTGTGGGCGCCTGCGACATAGGTGCAACGGTCAGCCACAGCCTAAGCGGCTAATATGGCAGTTCAACGCTGTCGATTGTCCGGGATTTCCGCTTTATGCAAACCGCTTATACCGTCTTGATCCTGCTGATGCTGGTCAGTGTCTCGCGCCTGGTGGGACGGGTGATTCCGCTGCCGCTGCCACTGGTGCAGATCGCCGCCGGCGCCTTGCTGGCCTGGCCGACCCTCGGCCTGCACGTGGCCCTCGATCCCGAACTGTTCCTGTTTCTGTTCCTGCCGCCGCTGCTGTTTTCCGATGGCTGGCGCATGCCCAAGCGCGAATTGTGGCGCCTACGCGGGCCGGTGCTGACGCTCGCGGTGGGGTTGGTGCTGTTTACCGTGGTCGGCGCCGGTTACTTCATTCATTGGTTGCTGCCGACAATTCCATTGCCGGTGGCCTTTGCGCTGGCGGCGGTGCTGTCGCCGACCGACGCCGTGGCGGTCTCGGCCATCGCGCAAAACCGTTTGCCGACGCCGCTGATGCATATGTTGCAAGGCGAGGCGCTGATGAACGATGCCTCGGGTCTGGTGACGTTCAAGTTCGCGCTGGTCGCGGCGATCACCGGTGCATTTTCACTGGCCAATGCCAGCCTGACATTCGTGTTGGTGGCGGTCGGCGGGCTGGCGGTCGGTGTGGCGCTGAGCTGGCTGGTCGGCCGGTTACGCGCCTGGATGATTGCCCGGGGCTGGGACGATCCGGCGACTCACGTGGTGTTCATGTTGCTGCTGCCATTCGCCGCTTACGTGCTGGCCGAACGGCTCGGCGCGTCGGGCATTCTTTCGGCAGTGGCGGCGGGGATGATGCAGAGCTGGCTCGATCTGCTGCCGCGCCAGACCAGCACGCGTTTGCTCAACCGCAGTGTCTGGTCGTTACTGGAGTTCGCCTTCAATGGCCTGATCTTCCTGCTGCTGGGGCTGCAACTGCCGGACATCATTAAAGCGGTGGTCAGCCACGAGACGTCATTGTGGCCCACCCTGTTTTATCGCTGTCTCGACGTGGTGGCGATTTTCCTGGCACTGGTGCTGTTGCGCTTCATCTGGGTGCAGAGCATCTGGCGTCTGTCGGTGTTGTTGCGCCGTCTGCGCGGCAAGGGTGATCTGACGCAAGTGCCGACCGCACGTTCCTGCTGGCTGCTGACCGTCGGTGGCGTGCGCGGTGCGGTGACCCTGGCAGGCGTGATGTCGGTGCCGATGCTGATGGGCAGCGAGGCGTTCCCCGAGCGTGATCTGCTGATCTTCATCGCCGCCGGGGTGATCCTGTTGTCACTGGTGGCGGCCTGTATTGCGCTGCCGTTGCTGTTGCGCGGCATCGAAAAGAGCCCGGACGACAAACGCCGTCAGGAAGTGCGCGACGCCTGGCGCAAGACCGCCGAAGCGGCGATTCATGCGCTGGAGACCGAAGAGGTCAACCCGCAGGATGCCGCGCAAGCCGCGCTGGCAGCGGAGCTCAAGGCGCGGATCATGTCCGAGTATCGCCATCAACTGGAGGTGTTCAACGATTCGGCCGAAGCCCAGGCGCTGGCGTTCCAGATGGATCTGCTGGAGCGCCGTCTGCGACTCAAGGCGCTGCGCGCGCAACGCCTCGAGTTGTACAGCCTCAGCCGTCAGCACCAGATCGGTGATGACGTGCTGAGGGAAGTTTTGGGCGAGCTCGACTTGAGTGAGGCTAACCTGGGGCAGGTCAAATAGGAAAACCCTACTTGGGATAGAGCAATCTCATCAGGCGTTTGTCTTTCTTGCTGATCGTGCGGTTGATCGGCACCTCCCAGTTGCCCACGGTCAAAGTGTTGGCCACGGGGTGGTGCATGATCGACCTGCGGTCGTAGGCGGTGTAGATCGCGTCCAGCGTATCGAAGGAGGCGAACAGGTTTCTGTCGACCTGCTCCTCGGTCAGCGGGTTCATCTCGCGATTTTTGTAGAACTCATACACCTTGGGTTTATCCCACGGAATCTTTGCCTGTGGGTGCTGATGTTCATGCAGCGCGCCCAGCGCATGCCCGAACTCGTGCATCACGATCACTTCGAAGTCCTGGTGATCCGGCTTTACGCCTAGGTTCATGGTCGGATAGTCCGGATGAATCAGCAGCGCATCGGTGCCGAGCATCGAACTGTTGTCGTTGTTTTTAGTGGCGATGCGGATGTCGCCCAGCAGGTCATCGACGAATTCGAACGTGAGGTTGATGTACGGCAACCACTGGCTGGCGGCGTCGATGATCTTCTTTTTGTGATCGGTATCGGGCGCATCCAGGAAGGCGATCTTCAGCGTGCGGCCGTTGGCCCACAGCTTTGAATAGTTGACGACGGAGCGCTTGCGGCGAGTGCCGGTCGCGGTGCCGGCATTGGCCGGGTTTTCGTTGATGGCGGCTATATACGCCGCCTGATCGTCGGGCCATTGATTGAGTTGGCAATCGAGCAGTTCTGTCATTTTTCACTTCTTCCATGAAGTCAAAGGTCGGTTTTTAGTGATGCGCAGCGAACGGCGCCGCTCAAGACTAACGTCTGGCGCGCGGGGAGTGGGGTAGAAAAGGAGGGGAACTGTTACGTGATATTTGATCGCCCGTGCCGGATTGCCCGGCACGGGCTTTCAGGTATTACTTGTGGCGCAAAACGAAATCGCGGATGCGTTCGGCAGCCTCGACGCATTCCGCCAGCGGCGCAACCAGCGCCATGCGCACGCGCCCGGCACCCGGATTGACGCCATCGACGTCGCGGGAAAGGTACGAACCCGGCACCACGGTCACGTGCTCTTCGGCAAACAGATCACGGCAGAACGCGGCATCGTCACCTTGCACATTCGGCCACAGATAGAAGCTGCCATCGGGGCGCTGCACGTCCATCACCGGGCTGAGGATCGCCAGCACGGCATCGAACTTCTCGCGATACAGCGCACGGTTGGCGCGTACGTGTACTTCGTCATTCCACGCAGCAACGCTGGCCAGTTGGGTCTGAACCGGCATCGCGCAGCCGTGGTAGGTGCGGTACAGCAGAAAGCCCTTGAGGATGTCGGCATCGCCGGCAACGAAACCGGAGCGCAGGCCCGGCAGGTTCGATCGCTTGGACAGGCTGTGGAACACCACGCAACGCTTGAAGTCCTTGCGACCCAGTTCGGCGCAAGCGCTGAGCAGGCCCGGCGGCGGAGTCTGTTCGTCGAAGTACAGCTCGCTGTAGCACTCGTCGGCGGCGATCACGAAGTCATATTCGTCAGCCAGGGCGATCAGCTTTTTCAACACGTCGACCGGAATCAGCGCACCGGTCGGGTTGCCCGGCGAGCACAGGAACAGGATCTGGCAGCGTTTCCAGATCTCCGGCGACACCGCGTCGAAGTCCGGGTTGAAGCCGTTTTCATCCAGGCATGGCAGGTAATGCGGCTTGGCGCCGGCGAGGAACGCTGCGCCTTCGTAGATCTGATAGAACGGGTTCGGACTGACGACCAAGGCGTCGTCGCCACGGTTGACCACGGTCTGGGTGAAGGCGAACAGCGCTTCACGGGTGCCGTTGACCGGCAGCACGTTGCGCGCCGGGTCGATCCAGCCGCTCGGCACGCTGAAGCGACGCTCGCACCAGGCGGCGATGGCTTCGCGCAGGGCCGGAATGCCGAGGGTGGTCGGGTACACCGCCATCTGATCCAGATTGTTCGCCAGCGCCTCGGCGACAAAGCTTGGCGAGCGGTGCTTCGGTTCGCCGATGGACAGCGCGATCGGGCGCTTGTCCGGGTTTGGCGTGACGCTGCCGAGCAGGGCGCGGAGCTTTTCGAACGGGTAGGGCTGAAGCTGGGACAGAGCGTTGTTCATCGGTGCGGGATCTCGTGCAAAGCGGTTGAATCCGGGCGCGCAATCAAATGCTGATGCGCGACAGTTTGATATCGGGTTCCTGATTGACGCTCAGCTGTTCGACGATGGCATCCTGCAAACGGCTGCACAGCAGCGGGTCGGACAGCGGTTGATTGTGGGCGTCGGTGATGAAGAACACGTCTTCCACCCGCTCGCCCAGGGTGGCGATCTTAGCGTTCTGCAGCGACAGATCGAACTCGAGGAAAATCCCGCCGACCCGTGCCAGCAGGCCCGGGCGATCTGGCGCAGTGAGTTCCAGCACGGTCACCGGACGCTGGGCGTCGTTGTGGATCGTCACCTGCGGGGCGAACGCGAAATGCTTCAGCTGGCGCGGCACCCGACGCTGGATGATCGTCGGGTAGTCAGCCGGGTTGCGCAGGGCTTCGGTCAGGCCGTCGCGAATCTGTTTGACCCGGACCGGATTGTCGCCGATCGAGTCGCCATCAGTGTCGAGCACGATGTAGGTGTCGAGGGTGAACTGGCTGCTGGACGTGATGACCCGGGCGTCGTGAATGTTCAGGTTGAGCTGGTCCATCGCGGCCACGGTCACGGCGAAGAAGTCGTGCTGGTCCGGCGCGTAGATGAAGATCTGCGTGCCGCCCTCGAACTCGCGCTGGGTGGTTTCCTTGATCAGCACCAGCGGACCGCCGTCGGCCGGTTGCTGAAGGATGGCGTCGGTGTGCCAGGCCACGTCGCCGGCGGTGTGGCGCAGGAAGTAGTCATCGCCCAGTTGCGCCCACAATTGCTCGACGTCATCCGGATCGGTGCCGCCGCGTACCAGGATGTCCAGCGCCGCGCTCTGGGTCTGGCGGATCTGCTCTTCGCGATCCACCGGATTCTCCAGGCCACGGCGCAGGGCGCGCTTGGTCTCGGTGTAGAGCTGGCGCAACAGGCTGGCACGCCACGAGTTCCACAGAGTCGGGTTGGTCGCGTTGATATCGGCCACGGTCAGCACGTACAGGTAGTCGAGACGGGTTTCGTCACCGACCGCCAGCGCGAAGTCATGGATGACCTGCGGGTCGGACAAGTCCTTGCGCTGGGCAGTGGTCGACATCACCAGGTGGTTCTGCACCAGCCAGACGATCAGGCGGCTGTCCCACACCGGCAGTTGGTGACGCTGGCAGAACGCCTCGGCATCGACCGCGCCGATCTCCGAGTGATCGCCATGCCGGCCCTTGCCGATGTCGTGGTACAGGCCGGCCATATAAATGAGTTCAGGCTTGGGCAGTTTGGCCATGAGCTTGGCGGCCAGCGGGAATTTCTCCGACACCTGGGTGTACTGCAACTTGCGCAGGTGTTTGATCAGGTTCAGCGTGTGCGCATCGACTGTATAGATGTGGAACAGGTCGTGCTGCATCTGCCCGACGATGAAGCCGAACTCTGGCAGATAGCGCCCGAGGATGCCGTAACGGTTCATCCGCCGCAGGTTGCGGTGGATGCCGATCTTGCACTTGAACAGTTCGATGAACAGGCTGGTATTGCGGATGTCGTTGCGGAAGTTGTCGTCGATCAGATGACGGTTTTCCCGCAGCAGACGAATGGTGTCGGCGCGTACGCCTTTGATTTCCGGCTGCTGGGCCATCAGCACGAAGATCTCGAGCATGGCAAACGGCGTGCGGCGGAACACGTTGTCGTTGCGTGCCTCGATGTAGCCGTCGTGCAGCTGGAAGCGCGAGTTGATCGGCTGCGGCGGGGCTTCGTCTTCCGGGGCGAGGATGACTTCCTCGAAGTGCTGGATGATCAGGTCGCTGAGCTGGGCAATGCTCATCACAACGCGGAAGTACTGCTGCATGAAGTTTTCGACAGCCTGTTTGGCGTCGTCGCCTTCAAAACCCAGCAGCCCGGCAATGGTGCGCTGGTGATCGAACAGCAGGCGGTCTTCGGAGCGACCGGCCAGCATGTGCAGGGCGTAACGCACCTTCCAGAGGAATTCCTGGGAGGAAGCCAGCAGGGCGTTTTCACTCTCGACCAGAAAGCCTTCGCCGGCCAGGGCGCGCAGGTTCAGGGTGCCGTACTGACGACGGGCCACCCACAGAATCGTCTGAATATCCCGCAGTCCGCCGGGCGAGCCTTTGACGTTGGGTTCCAGGTTGTATTCGGTGTCGTTGTACTTGTGGTGGCGAGCCTTCTGCTCGGCGCGCTTGGCCAGGAAGAAATCCTTGCTCGGCCACATATGTGCGGTGCTGGTGACATCGAGCATGCGCTGGCGCAGGCGTTCGGGGCCGCAGATGGTGCGGCTTTCCATCAGGTTGGTGACCACCGTCAGGTCGGCGCGGGCCTCTTCGGCGCATTCGTCGACGGAGCGAACGCTCTGACCGACTTCCAGGCCGATGTCCCACAGCAGCGTCAGAAAACGCTCGATGGAATCGCGGAAGATTTCGTGATCGGCGCTGTCCAGCAGGATCAGCAGGTCGATGTCGGAATAGGGGTGCAATTCGCCGCGACCGTAGCCGCCGACCGCGACCAGCGCGATGTCGGCGTCTTCGCTCCAGTCGAACTGGTCCCAGGCCTTTTGCAGGATGTTGTCGACGAACCATGCGCGGTCTTCGATCAGTCGCCGGATGTCGCGACCGGCCCGAAAGCGTGCATCGAGCACTTCGCGGGCCTGGCGGATCGCCTTCTTGAACGCCGCGATGGGACTCGCTTTCAGGGCCAGTTCAGCCTGGAACTGGCCGCGGTCGAAGAGTTCGGGATCCACCTGCGGCATCGATTGGCTTTCCTTCTATAGGCTGGGAGCGGTGTCTGGATCAGGCCGAGATGCGCGGGATGGTGTCGTCGTTGCGCAGGGTGAAGATCTCGTAGCCGGTGTCGGTGACAAGCAAAGTGTGTTCCCACTGTGCCGACAGCTTGCGATCCTTGGTGATCGCGGTCCAGCCGTCGCCCAGTACTTTGGTGTCGGCCTTGCCCTGGTTGATCATCGGCTCGATGGTGAAGGTCATGCCGGCCTTCAGTTCCATGCCGGTGCCGGCGCGGCCGTAGTGCAGGATCTGCGGTTCTTCGTGGAACACCTTGCCGATGCCGTGACCGCAGAACTCTCGCACCACCGAGAAGCCGTTCTTTTCAGCGTGCTTCTGGATGATTTCACCGATGTCGCCGAGGCGGCAGCCGGGTTTGACGATCTCGATCGCCTTGTACATGCATTCCTGGGTGACCTGCGACAGGCGCTCGGCCCAGACCGGCACGGTGCCGACATGGAACATGCGGCTGGTGTCGCCGTGGTAGCCGTTTTTGATCACGGTGACGTCGATGTTCAGGGTGTCGCCGTTTTTCAGCGGCTTGTCGTTCGGGATACCGTGGCAGACCACGTGGTTGATCGAAGTGCAGATCGACTTCGGGTAGCCCTTGTAGTTGAGCGGGGCAGGGATGGCCTGCTGCACGTTGACGATATAGTCGTGGCAGATCTGGTTCAGCTCATCGGTGGTCACGCCCGGCTTGACGTGTTCGGCAATCATTTCCAGCACATCGGCGGCCAGTTTGCCGGCGACACGCATGCCAGCGATGTCCTCGGGGGTTTTGAGGGTGACGGTCATACAGGCTCTCTCTGCGCTCGGCGGCGCTTGCTGATACGAACAGGGGCGCGGCTGTAGATTTGGCGGCCCCGAAAAACGCGATTCTAACAGACCAAAGGCGCAAATCCGCGCCTGCGTGCATCGCTTCTCTCTATACAATGCGGTGCATTGTCCCGATTCCAAGGGGCTGGCGCGCATGTCCCTGACGCGATTGCAGATTCCGGGTTCCGTTTGCGTCGTCCCTGTGGTATAAAATGCGCCGCTTTCCGGGGATAGCCCCGAGAGCATTAACCCACACACGTGTCGACACGATGGCCTGGGTGCCTTTGATCCTCGGATCAATGGTTGGTCATTGGGATACGTGGAGGCCCAACCCGACTTATCAAGGAACTATCATGTCCCAAGTCAACATGCGCGATATGCTGAAGGCCGGTGTGCACTTCGGTCACCAAACCCGTTACTGGAATCCGAAAATGGGTAAATACATTTTCGGCGCGCGTAACAAGATTCACATCATCAACCTTGAAAAAACCCTGCCAATGTTCAACGAAGCTCTGACTTTCGTAGAGCGTCTGGCCCAGGGCAAAAACAAGATTCTGTTCGTCGGCACCAAGCGTTCCGCTGGCAAGATCGTTGCTGAAGAAGCAGCACGTTGCGGTTCGCCGTACGTCGATCACCGCTGGTTGGGCGGCATGCTGACCAACTTCAAGACCATTCGTGCTTCCATCAAGCGTCTGCGTGACCTTGAAGTACAAGCCGAAGACGGTACTTTCGCCAAGCTGACCAAGAAAGAAGCGCTGATGCGCTCCCGTGACCTGGAAAAGCTGGATCGCTCCCTGGGCGGCATCAAGGACATGGGCGGTCTGCCAGACGCACTGTTCGTGATCGACGTTGACCACGAGCGCATCGCGATCACCGAAGCCAACAAGCTGGGCATCCCGGTCATCGGCGTTGTCGATACCAACAGCAGCCCGGAAGGCGTTGACTACATCATCCCAGGCAACGATGACGCAATCCGCGCTATCCAGCTGTACATGGGTTCGATGGCTGACGCAGTGATCCGCGGTCGCAACAACGTTGCTGGCGGTACTGTAGAATTCGCAGCTGAAGAAACTCAGGCTGCAGCTGAGTAATTGACGCCCTGGCGTTGACTCAGTAAGCAAAAAGGGGGCTTGGCCCCCTTTTTGCCACCTCGAAAACCATTTGTCGGCAGCGCAGCTACAGCATCTGTAACGTGCAGCGGCTACAAACGGGTTCGGGAAGAATTGAACGCCCGTTCGATCGGGTGGAATGGTTGAAAACCTATCCAAGAGGAATTTGAAAATGGCAGCAATTACTGCAGCGTTGGTTAAAGAACTGCGCGAGCGTACCGGCGAAGGCATGATGGATTGCAAGAAAGCCCTGGAAAAGGCTGACGGCGATATCGAAAAAGCCATTGATGACATGCGTGCTTCGGGCGCCATCAAGGCTGCCAAGAAAGCCGGTAACGTTGCCGCTGAAGGCGCTATCGCCATCAAGGCCGACGACAAGGCAGCCGTGCTGCTGGAAGTCAACTCGCAGACCGACTTCCTGGCCCTGCAAGACGACTTCAAAAACTTCGTTGCTGCCAGCGTAGAAAAAGCCTTCGCCGAGAAACTGACCGACGCAGCTCCGCTGATCGCCGCTCAGGAATCGGCTCGTGAAGCCCTGGTTGCCAAAGTAGGCGAAAACGTCAACATCCGTCGTCTGGTACGCGTAGAGGGTGACGTTGTCGGCACCTACCTGCACGGTAACAAGATCGGTGTTGCTGTTGTCCTGAAAGGCGGTGACGTCGAGCTGGCCAAAGACATCGCAATGCACGTTGCTGCAAGCAACCCTGAGTTCCTGCTGCCTTCGCAAGTCTCCGACGAAGCTATCGAGCGTGAAAAAGCTGTGTTCCTGCAGCTGAACGAAGAGAAGATCAAAGGCAAGCCAGAAAACATTGTTGAGAACATGGTCAAAGGCCGTATCAGCAAGTTCCTGGCAGAAGCGAGCCTGGTTGAGCAGGCGTTCGTCAAGAACCCTGAAGTCAAGGTTGGCGAACTGGCCAAGAAAGCCGGTGCTGAAATCGTTTCCTTCACCTACTTCAAAGTAGGCGAAGGCATCGAGAAGCCGGTCGACAACTTCGCTGAAGAAGTTGCTGCCCAGCTGGCTGCCGCCAAGCAATAAGACGGTTTTTCAACTGTCGCCCGAAAGAGGCTGCCCGCTCACGCGCGCAGCCTCTTTTCAGATAGGGTTACCAATTTTTAATTGGTTTCCCCTTGGAACTGACTTACAAAGCCATGTTCCGATGGCGCTGAAGCAGCGCCAAGCTAGAGTGAACGCCAGCTGTAAACAGCTCGCAAAGAATTTTTAAAATACGCCGCAGGAGAGATTCGCAATGGCTCAGCAGGGCAGTGGTTATCAGGCTCGCTATAAACGCATTCTACTCAAGCTTAGCGGCGAGGCCCTGATGGGCTCGGAAGAGTTCGGGATCGATCCGAAGGTGCTGGATCGCATGGCGCTGGAAGTCGGCCAACTGGTCGGCATCGGCGTTCAGGTCGGTCTGGTGATCGGTGGTGGCAACCTGTTCCGCGGTGAAGCGCTGAGCAAGGCCGGCATGGATCGGGTCACGGGCGACCACATGGGCATGCTGGCCACTGTGATGAACGCCCTGGCCATGCGCGACGCGCTGGAACGTGCCAATATCTCGGCGATCGTGATGTCGGCCATCTCCATGGTCGGTGTGACCGATCACTATGACCGTCGCAAGGCCATGCGCCACCTGAACTCCAAGGACGTGGTGATCTTCGCGGCAGGTACCGGCAATCCGTTCTTTACCACGGATTCGGCAGCCTGCCTGCGCGCCATTGAAATCGACGCTGATGTCGTGCTCAAGGCGACCAAGGTCGATGGCGTCTACACCGCTGACCCGTTCAAAGACCCGCATGCCGAGAAGTTCGATCATCTGACATACGATGAAGTACTGGATCGCAAGCTGGGTGTAATGGATCTGACGGCTATCTGCCTGTGCCGCGATCACAAGATGCCGCTGCGCGTATTTAACATGAACAAGCCCGGTGCCCTGCTGAACATTGTGCACGGCGGCGCAGAAGGGACTTTGATCGAGGAAGGCCAACAATGATCAACGAAATCAAGAAAGACGCCCAAGCGCGTATGCAGAAATCCCTGGAGTCTCTGAACCACGCGTTCGGCCAGATTCGTACCGGCAAGGCTCACCCGAGCATCCTCGGCAGTGTCATGGTGCCTTACTACGGCACTGACACCCCGCTGAGCGGCGTTGCCAACGTCACCGTGAAAGACTCGCGCACCCTGCAGGTCGTGGCGTTCGAGCGCAACATGCTCGCTGCCGTCGACAAGGCAATCCAAAGCGCCGGTCTGAACCTCAACCCGACCAACCTGGGTGAGTTGCTGTTGATCCCTATGCCGGCCCTCACCGAGGAAACGCGTAAAGGCTTCACCAAGCAGGCGCGTAGCGCTGCTGAAGACGCGCGTGTTGCTGTGCGCAATATTCGTCGTGATGCCTTGGGCGAGCTCAAGAAACTGGTCAAGGACAAGGAAATCAGCGAAGACGAAGAGCGTCGTGCCATCGCTGATATCGATAAGCTGACCAAAGAATCCGAGGCCCAGATCACCAAGGCTACGGACGAGAAAGAAAAAGACCTGATGGCCGTATAAGGGTCGAGTTTTAAATGGACAAGACCAAGCAGACTGCGCCGTCCGCGGTGCCGCGCCATGTCGCGATCATCATGGATGGCAATAATCGCTGGGCGAAAAAACGCTTCATGCCGGGTGTCGCCGGGCATAAAGCGGGCGTGGATGCTGTACGGGCGGTGATTGAGGTGTGTGCCGAGGCCAAGGTCGAGGTGCTCACCCTGTTCGCTTTTTCCAGTGAAAACTGGCAGCGCCCGGCCGATGAGGTCAGCGCCTTGATGGATCTGTTCTTCAAGGCGTTGCGTCGCGAGGCCAAGCGCCTGAACGACAACAACATCAGTCTGCGCATCATCGGTGACCGTACGCGGTTCCATCCGGAGCTTCAGGCAGCCATGCGTGAAGCGGAAGCGATGACTGCCGGTGCCAACCGTTTCATCCTGCAGATCGCCGCCAACTACGGTGGTCAGTGGGACATTGCGCAAGCGGCGCAGCGTCTGGCGCGTGAAGTTCAGGCCGGTCATCTGCGGCCGGAAGACATCACGCCGGATCTGCTGCAGACCTGTCTGGTCACCGGTGATCTGCCGTTGCCCGACTTGTGCATCCGCACCGGTGGCGAGCACCGCATCAGCAATTTCCTCTTGTGGCAGCTGGCTTACGCCGAGTTGTACTTCTCCGACCTGTTCTGGCCGGACTTCAAACACGAAGCCATGCGCAATGCGCTGGCCGATTTCGCTTTGCGCCAGCGTCGCTTCGGTAAAACGAGTGAGCAGGTTGAAGCTGGAGCCCGGGTTTAATGCTTAAACAACGCATCATCACTGCACTGATTCTGCTGCCGATCGCTCTGGGCGGGTTTTTCCTGCTCGAAGGTTCCGGTTTTGCCCTGTTCATCGGTCTGGTCGTGAGTCTGGGGGCCTGGGAATGGGCGCGTCTGGCCGGCTTTACCGCTCAGGCATTTCGTGTCGGCTACGCGGCGGTGGTCGCGCTGATGCTGTTCGTCATGTACATCCTGCCGGGGCTGGCGCCTTGGGTGCTGGGCGCTTCGGTGATCTGGTGGGCACTGGCGACGTGGCTGGTGTTGACGTACCCGCGTTCCAGCGAGCGCTGGTCCAGTGCCGCCAGCAAGCTGGTGATCGGTTTGCTGATTCTGTTGCCCGCCTGGCAAGGGCTGGTGCAGATCAAGCAATACCCGCTCGGCAACTGGCTGATCATGGCTGTGATGGTGCTGGTCTGGGGTGCTGATATCGGGGCGTATTTCTCCGGTCGCGCGTTCGGCAAGCGCAAGCTGGCGCCGCAAGTCAGTCCCGGCAAAAGCTGGGAAGGCGTGTATGGCGGTCTGGCGCTGAGTCTGGTCATCACCACCCTGGTCGCGCTGTTCCGTGACTGGACGGTGGCGCAACTGTTCAAGGGCTTGATCGGCGCTGCGGTGATTGTCTTCATCTCGGTGGTGGGCGATCTGACCGAAAGCATGTTCAAGCGTCAGTCCGGCATCAAGGACAGCAGTAATCTGCTGCCTGGCCATGGTGGCGTGCTGGATCGCATCGACAGCCTGACGGCGGCGATCCCGGTGTTCGCGGTGCTGTTGTGGATGGCGGCATCGTGAGTCGCCCACAACAGATTACCGTCCTCGGCGCGACCGGTTCGATCGGTCTGAGCACCCTGGATGTCATCGCCCGGCATCCGGAGCGTTATCAGGCTTTCGCCCTGAGCGGTTTTACGCGTCTGAGCGAACTGTTTGCCCTGTGTGTTCGCCATCTCCCGAAATATGCAGTAGTGCCGGAAGCCGGCGCTGCTCGCAGTTTGCAGGACGATTTGCGTGCGGCGGGCCTGTCGACGCAGGTGCTGGTCGGCGAGGAAGGCTTGTGTCAGGTCGCTGCCGCGCCGGAGGTGGATGCCGTCATGGCCGCCATCGTCGGTGCTGCCGGCCTGCGCCCGACTCTCGCGGCTGTGGAGGCGGGCAAGAAGATACTTCTGGCCAACAAGGAAGCGCTGGTCATGTCCGGCGCCTTGTTCATGCAGGCCGTGCGCAAGAGCGGTTCGGTCCTGCTGCCGATCGACAGCGAGCACAACGCGATTTTCCAATGCATGCCGCAGGACTTTGCTCGCGGGCTGGGCAGCGTTGGCGTCCGTCGGATTTTGCTGACAGCCTCTGGTGGCCCGTTCCGGCAGACGCCGATGGCCGAACTGGCGCATGTTTCACCCGATCAGGCGTGTGCGCACCCGAACTGGTCCATGGGTCGAAAGATCTCCGTGGATTCGGCCAGCATGATGAACAAAGGGCTTGAGTTGATCGAGGCCTGCTGGTTGTTCGATGCCAAGCCTTCGCAAGTCGAAGTGGTGATTCATCCGCAGAGCGTGATTCATTCGCTGGTCGATTATGTGGACGGTTCGGTGCTGGCGCAGTTGGGTAATCCCGACATGCGCACCCCGATTGCCAACGCCCTGGCCTGGCCTGAGCGCATTGACTCGGGCGTCGCGCCGCTGGATCTGTTCGCTGTTGCGCGCCTGGATTTCGAAGCCCCCGACGAAGAGCGCTTCCCGTGCCTGCGTCTGGCGCGACAGGCTGCCGAGGCGGGAAACAGCGCCCCGGCCATGCTCAATGCAGCGAATGAAGTGGCGGTTGCCGCGTTTCTCGACGGACGGGTTCGCTACCTGGAAATCGCGAGTATCATCGAGGAAGTCTTGAACCTCGAGCCTGTGGTGGCCCTGGACAATCTCGATGCGGTGTTCACCGCTGACGCGACTGCCCGGACATTGGCCGGACAGTGGTTGAGTCGTCACGGCCGATAGGTCTTGCAACACATGGCTTCACGCGGCACTGGACAGGATTGCGGAGAAAGTAGATGAGCGCGCTCTATATGATTGCCGGCACCCTGATCGCTCTGGGTGTGCTGGTCACCTTTCACGAATTCGGCCATTTCTGGGTCGCGCGTCGCTGTGGCGTCAAGGTTCTGCGTTTCTCCGTGGGCTTCGGCATGCCGCTGCTGCGCTGGCATGACAAGCAGGGTACCGAGTTCGTGGTCGCTGCCATTCCGCTGGGTGGTTACGTCAAGATGCTCGATGAGCGCGAAGGCGAAGTACCGGCCGATCAGCTCCATCAGTCATTCAATCGCAAGTCTGTTCGTCAGCGTATCGCCATTGTGGCGGCCGGCCCTGTGGCCAACTTTTTGCTCGCGCTGGTGTTCTTCTGGGTGCTGGCCATGCTCGGCAGCGAGCAGATTCGCCCGGTCATCGGTTCGGTGGAGTCCGGCAGCATCGCCGCAACGGCTGGGCTGAGCGCCGGTCAGGAGATCGTCGCGATCGATGGCGAGCCGACCTCGGGCTGGGCTGCGGTCAACCTGCAACTGGTGCGACGTCTCGGGGAAAGCGGTTCCTTGCAGGTACTGGTGCGCGAGCAGGGCTCTACGGCGGACACGCCTCGTGAACTGGCACTCGATAAATGGCTCAAGGGGGCTGACGAGCCGGATCCGATTCGCTCTCTCGGCATTCGCCCTTGGCGCCCGGCATTGCCGCCGGTGCTGGCCGAACTCGACCCGAAAGGTCCAGCCCAGGCAGCCGGGCTGAAAACCGGCGATCGCCTGCTGACGCTGGATGGCAAGGCGCTGGATGACTGGCAGCAGGTGGTCGACACCGTTCGTACGCGTCCTGATACCAAAATCGTGCTGCGCGTCGAGCGCGACGGTGTTCAAATCGACGTCCCTGTGACACTGGCCGCGCGTGGCGATAAAAAGTCTCCAAGCGGTTACCTGGGGGCGGGTGTGAAGGCTGTCGACTGGCCGCCGGAAATGATCCGCGAGGTCAGTTACGGGCCTTTGGCGGCAATTGGCGAGGGTGCCCGTCGCACCTGGACCATGAGCGTCCTGACGCTGGATTCACTGAAGAAAATGCTCTTCGGCGAGCTCTCGGTAAAAAACTTGAGTGGACCGATAACCATTGCTAAAGTGGCGGGCGCTTCTGCCCAGTCGGGCGTCGCTGATTTCCTGAATTTCCTTGCTTATCTGAGTATTAGCCTGGGGGTTCTGAATTTGCTGCCCATTCCTGTACTGGATGGGGGGCATTTGTTGTTTTATCTGATCGAGTGGGCGCGTGGTCGTCCCTTGTCGGATCGGGTGCAAGGTTGGGGGATACAGATCGGTATCAGTTTGGTGGTCGGGGTGATGTTGCTTGCTCTGGTCAACGATCTGGGTCGTCTGTAACGCTTCGCTGAATTGCGAATCTGCCGCATTTTGCGGCAGTTTGTTTATTGCCAGTTGGAATAAGAAAGGACTTCATGAAACGTCTGCTGCTAACTGCGGTTCTCACCGTATTGATGATCGCCGAAGTTCACGCCGAGTCCTTCACTATCTCTGATATTCGCGTCAATGGCCTCCAGCGGGTCTCCGCGGGTAGCGTCTTTGGTGCCTTGCCGTTGAACGTCGGCGAGCAGGCGGATGATCGTCGCCTGGTGGAATCCACTCGTGCGTTGTTCAAAACCGGTTTCTTTCAAGATATCCAGCTGGGCCGCGAAGGCAACGTTCTGGTGATCACTGTCGTCGAACGTCCCTCGGTCGCGAGCATCGAGATCGAAGGCAACAAGGCGATCTCCACCGAAGACCTGATGAAAGGCCTCAAGCAATCCGGTCTGGCCGAAGGCGAGATCTTCCAGCGCGCGACCCTCGAAGGCGTGCGTAACGAGCTGCAACGTCAGTACGTTGCACAAGGTCGTTACTCGGCTACCGTCGATACCGAAGTGGTCTCGCAGCCGCGCAACCGTGTCGGCCTGAAAGTGAAGATCAACGAAGGCACCGTCGCTGCCATTCAGCACATCAACGTGGTGGGCAATACGGTTTTTCCCGAGGAAGACCTGACCGACCTGTTCGAACTGAAAACCACCAACTGGCTGTCGTTCTTCAAGAACGACGACAAGTACGCCCGTGAAAAACTGTCCGGTGACCTGGAGCGTCTGCGTTCCTACTACCTGGACCGCGGCTATATCAACATGGATATCGCTTCGACCCAGGTGTCCATCACCCCGGACAAGAAGCACGTCTACATCACCGTCAACGTCAACGAAGGCGAGAAGTACACCGTTCGTGACGTCAAGCTCAGCGGTGACCTGAAGGTTCCTGAAGATCAGGTCAAGTCCCTGTTGCTGGTGCAGAAAGGCCAGGTGTTCTCGCGCAAGCTGATGACCACCACCTCCGAGCTGATCACCCGTCGTCTGGGTAACGAGGGTTATACCTTCGCCAACGTCAACGGCGTGCCACAACCGCACGACGAAGATCACACCGTCGATATCCTGTTCGCTGTCGATCCGGGCAAGCGTGCCTACGTCAACCGCATCAACTTCCGTGGCAACACCAAGTCCGAGGACGAAGTGCTGCGTCGTGAAATGCGTCAGATGGAAGGTGGCTGGGCTTCGACCTACCTGATCGACCAGTCCAAGACCCGTCTGGAGCGTCTGGGCTTCTTCAAGGAAGTCAACGTCGAGACTCCGGCTGTGCCAGGCGTCGACGACCAGGTTGACGTGAACTACAGCGTTGAAGAGCAGGCTTCCGGTTCGATCACCGCCAGCGTCGGTTTCGCCCAGAGCGCCGGTCTGATCCTCGGTGGTTCGATCACCCAGAACAACTTCCTCGGTACCGGTAACCGCGTCAGCGTCGGCCTGACCCGCAGCGAATACCAGAGCCGCTACAACTTCGGCTACGTTGACCCCTACTGGACCGCCGATGGCGTGAGCCTGGGTTACAACGCGTTCTACCGCACCACCGACTACAAAGACCTCGACGTCGACGTAGCGAGCTATGCGGTAGACAGCCTGGGCGCCGGCGTGAACGTGGGCTACCCGATCAGCGAGACTTCGCGTCTGACCTTCGGCCTGTCCGTTCAACAGGACGAGATCAAGACCGGTACCTACACCGTTGACGAGATTTTCGACTTCGTTAACAAAGAAGGCGACAAGTACCTGAACTTCAAGGCCTCCGCCGGCTGGTCCGAGTCCACCTTGAACAAGGGTGTATTGCCGACCCGTGGTCGCTCCCAGAGCCTGACGCTGGAAACCACCGTTCCAGGCAGCGATCTGTCGTTCTACAAACTTGATTACCGTGGTCAGCTGTTCCAGCCGATCAGCGAAAACTACACCCTGCGCCTGCACACCGAACTGGGTTATGGCGACGGTTACGGTTCGACCGACGGCTTGCCGTTCTATGAAAACTACTATGCTGGTGGTTTCAACTCGGTTCGTGGCTTCAAGGACAGCACCCTGGGCCCGCGCAGTACGCCGAGCCGAGGCACCAACCCGGGCACATTGGCTGACCCGGACCAGGATCCGCTGCCGTTCGGTGGTAACGTCCTGATCCAGGGCGGTGTCGAGGTTCTGTTCCCGCTGCCGTTCGTCAAGGATCAGCGTTCCCTGCGTACTTCGGTATTCTGGGATGTCGGTAACGTATTCGACTCCAAGTGTTCCGATACTACGAACGCCAACGGTACTAAATCGAACACTCAGTGCAACGACATCAGCCTCAGCAACATGGCCAGCTCCGTCGGTGTCGGCGTGACCTGGGTTACCGCACTGGGCCCGCTGAGTTTTGCACTGGCGATGCCGATCAAGAAACCGGATGACGCTGAAACTCAAGTGTTCCAATTCTCCCTCGGCCAGACGTTCTAAGCGTCTGACCCAAGATAACGACAATGGATTTTGTAGGAGTGCATCGTGCGTAAGTTGACTCAATTGGTTCTCCTGGCCTCCGTACTGGTGGCAGGCCCGGCATTTGCCGACATGAAAATCGCTGTTCTGAACTATCAGATGGCTCTGCTGGAATCCGACGCGGCCAAGAAGTACGCCGTGGATGCCGAGAAGAAATTCGGCCCGCAACTGACCAAACTCAAGACTCTGGAAAGCAGCGCCAAGGGCATTCAGGATCGTCTGATGGCCGGTGGTGACAAGATGCAGCAAGGCGAGCGCGAGCGTCTGGAGCTTGAGTTCAAGCAAAAGGCTCGTGACTTCCAGTTCCAGTCCAAGGAACTGAACGAAGCCAAGGCCGTTGCCGACCGCGAAATGCTCAAGCAACTGAAGCCGAAACTGGATAGCGCAGTGGAAGAAGTCATCAAGAAAGGTGGTTTTGACCTGGTGTTCGAGCGTGGCGCAGTGATCGATGTCAAACCTCAGTACGACATCACGCGCCAGGTTATCGAGCGCATGAATCAGCTGAAGTAACCCATGACCGTGACCATCAAGCTCGGCCAGTTGGCCGAGTTCCTCGGCGCCACCCTGAGTGGCGACCCCGAGAAGCAAATTACTGGGCTAGCCACCTTGCAGGAGGCTGGCCCAGCTCAGTTGAGCTTTCTGGCAAACCCCCAATACCGTAAATACCTGGCTGGCTCGCAAGCCGCAGCCCTGTTGCTCAAGGCTGCCGACGCCGAGGGTTATGCCGGTGATGCGCTGGTGGTGCCGGATCCTTACCTGGCTTACGCACGCATTTCCCATCTGTTCGATCCGAAGCCCAAGGCAACTGCCGGCGTTCATCCGACGGCGGTGATCGCCGAGGATGCCGTGGTCGATCCGAGCGCCAGTGTCGGTCCCTTCGTGGTGATCGAAGCCGGTGCCCGAATCGGCGCGGACGTAACGCTCGGTGCACATTGCGTTGTCGGTGCCCGCAGCGAAATCGGCGAGGGCGGCTGGCTGGCCCCGCGGGTCACGCTGTATCACGATGTGCGGATCGGCAAGCGTGTGGTGATCCAGTCCGGTGCCGTTCTCGGCGGTGAAGGCTTCGGCTTTGCCAATGAGAAGGGCATCTGGCAGAAAATCGCCCAGATCGGTGGCGTGACCATCGGCGACGATGTGGAGATCGGCGTGAATACCGCCATCGACCGCGGTGCGTTGGCCGATACCGTGATCGGCAATGGCGTGAAGCTCGACAACCAGATTCAGATCGCCCACAACGTGCAGGTCGGTGACCATACCGCCATGGCAGCGTGCGTGGGGATTTCCGGCAGCACCAAGATCGGCAAGCACTGCATGCTCGCCGGGGGTGTTGGCCTGGTCGGGCACATCGATATTTGCGACAACGTATTCCTGACCGGGATGACCATGGTGACCCACTCGATTACCGAGCCGGGTGCCTATTCTTCCGGCACAGCCATGCAACCTGCGGCCGAATGGCGCAAAAGCGCGGCCCGTATTCGTCAGCTCGATGACATCGCGCGACGTTTGAAACAGCTGGAAAAGCGGTCCGGGGAAGTGACCCCCGACGGTAATGCTTCATCTGAAGGCTGATACCATTTCCATATCAAGTGTGCACAGCCTCTGGACTGCCTCCTTGATTTGCTAGAGGAGTGCGCGTCAGTCGCGCTCCCAATCTTTACATAGGCTTCCCCCCGAAATGATGGACATCAACGAGATTCGCGAATACCTGCCTCACCGTTACCCGTTCCTGCTGGTGGACCGGGTAGTGGAGCTGGATACTGAAGGCAAGCGCATTCGCGCCTACAAGAATGTCAGCATCAACGAACCGTTCTTCAATGGTCACTTCCCTGCGCATCCGATCATGCCGGGCGTGCTGATCATCGAAGCCATGGCTCAGGCTGCCGGGATCCTCGGTTTCAAGATGCTTGACGTGAAACCGGCCGACGGCACGCTTTACTACTTCGTCGGTTCCGACAAGCTGCGCTTCCGCCAGCCGGTGCTGCCGGGTGATCAGTTGATCCTCGAAGCCAAGTTCATCAGCTGCAAGCGTCAGATCTGGAAGTTCGAATGCCAGGCTTCGGTCGATGGCAAACCGGTCTGCTCGGCTGAAATCATCTGTGCGGAACGCAAGCTATGAGTTTGATTGACCCTCGCGCAATCATCGATCCGTCGGCCGTCCTGGCTGATGGCGTCGAGGTCGGCCCGTGGTCGATCATCGGTGCAGGTGTGGAAATCGGCGAGGGAACGGTCATCGGGCCACACGTGATCCTCAAAGGTCCGACCCGCATCGGCAAGCACAACCGCATCTACCAGTTTTCCTCGGTAGGCGAAGATACGCCGGACCTGAAATACAAGGGCGAAGAAACCCGCCTGGTGATCGGTGACCACAACGTCATCCGCGAAGGCGTGACGATTCACCGTGGCACCGTTCAGGATCGTTCCGAAACGACCCTGGGTGATCACAACCTGATCATGGCCTATGCCCACATCGGACATGACAGCGTCATCGGCAACCACTGCATCCTGGTCAACAACACTGCGTTGGCCGGCCATGTGCACGTTGATGACTGGGCGATCCTGTCCGGTTTCACCCTGGTGCATCAGTATTGCCACATTGGCGCCCACAGCTTTTCCGGCATGGGCACAGCGATCGGCAAGGACGTTCCGGCGTTCGTTACCGTATTCGGCAACCCGGCCGAAGCGCGCAGCATGAACTTCGAGGGCATGCGCCGTCGCGGTTTCAGCGAAGACGCCATTCACGCCCTGCGCCGTGCCTACAAAACGGTGTATCGCCAGGGCCTGACCGTCGAACAGGCGCTGGCCGAACTGGCCGAGCCGTCTGCACAGTTCCCGGAAGTCGCGATGTTCCGTGACTCCATCCAGTCGTCGACCCGCGGCATCACCCGCTGACCATGGCCAATCTGCGTATTGCGCTGGTGGCGGGGGAGGCTTCCGGTGACATTCTGGGCGCCGGTCTGATGCGTGCCCTCAAGGCACAGCATCCTGCGGTGGAGTTCATTGGTGTCGGCGGTCCGCTGATGCAGGCCGAAGGCCTGACCTCCTATTTTCCGATGGAGCGTCTGTCGGTGATGGGGCTGGTGGAAGTCCTGGGACGCTTGCGTGAATTGCTCAAGCGCCGCAAGGACCTGATCGCCACGCTTATCGCTGAAAAGCCGGATGTCTTCATCGGCATCGATGCGCCGGATTTCAACCTCAATATCGAACTCAAGCTGCGTCAGGCCGGGATCAAGACCGTGCACTACGTCAGCCCTTCGGTGTGGGCATGGCGGCAGAAGCGGGTGCTGAAGATCCGCGAAGGCTGCGACCTGATGCTCACGCTGTTGCCGTTCGAAGCCAGATTCTACGAAGAGAAGGGCGTACCGGTGCGGTTCGTCGGCCACACGCTGGCCGACACCATTCCACTGGAGGCCGATCGCTCCGCTGCGCGGGCCGAACTCGGTCTGCCGGACGGCCCGCTGGTGGCTTTGATGCCCGGCAGCCGGGGCGGCGAAGTCAGTCGTCTGGGTGCGCTGTTCCTCGATACCGCCCAACGCCTGCGGGCCATGCGCCCGGGCGTGCGTTTCGTCATACCGTGCGCCAACCCCGAGCGCCGTGCCCAGCTCGAAGAGCTGCTGGCCGGCCGCGACCTGCCGGTGACCCTGCTCGATGGCAAATCCCATCTGGCCCTGGCGGCGTGCAACGCGGTTCTGATCGCGTCGGGGACGGCGACCCTGGAAGCGCTGCTTTACAAGCGCCCGATGGTCGTGGCTTATCGTCTTGCGCCGCTGACATTCTGGATTCTCAAGCGCATGGTCAAGAGCCCGTACGTGTCCCTGCCAAACCTGCTGGCCCAGCGACTGCTGGTGCCGGAACTGTTGCAGGATGATGCGACGGTCGAGGCACTGGCCCAAACCCTGTCGCCGTTGATCGACGGTGGCGAAGAGCAGACCCGCGGTTTCGACGAGATCCACCGCACTCTGCGCCTGGACGCTTCCAATCAGGCGGCCGACGCCGTTCTGACCCTGATCGGGCAAACACGATGAGCAAGACAAGCATGCAGATGGGCCTGGATTTCACCCTGGTCGCCGAAGTCGAAGAACTGGTGGCCGGTGTCGATGAAGTCGGGCGCGGCCCGTTGTGCGGCGCGGTCGTCACCGCAGCGGTGATCCTCGATCCGAACCGGCCGATTCTCGGTCTCAACGACTCGAAGAAACTCACCGAAGCCAAGCGCGAAAAGCTCTACGACGAAATCTGCGAGAAGGCGCTCAGCTGGTGCATCGCCCGCGCCGAGGTCGAAGAAATCGACGAATTGAACATCCTTCACGCCACCATGCTGGCGATGCAGCGCGCCGTCGCTGGCCTGCACATCCAGCCGAAACTGGCGATGATCGACGGCAACCGCTGCCCGAAACTGCCGATGCGTTCCGAAGCGGTGGTCAAGGGCGACAGCAAGGTCCCGGCCATTGCAGCGGCCTCGATTCTGGCCAAGGTCAGCCGCGACCGCGAGATGGCGGCGTTCGAATTGATCTACCCGGGTTACGGCATCGGCGGCCACAAAGGCTACCCGACGCCCGTTCATCTGGAAGCGCTGGTGCGTCTCGGGCCGACACCGATTCACCGGCGTTCCTTTGCCCCGGTGCGGCAGGCTTATGAAGCGCTGGAAGGTCTCGCGCAGGTTTAGCGGCGAGGCTGATGTTTTGTTCGGGGCCCGGTACAATCCGGGCCTTGTTGTCTCTATGTAACTGGACAGGATCACTATGCCGGCTTCATTCGTTCATCTACGCCTGCACACTGAATACTCCCTGGTCGACGGGCTGGTGCGGATCAAGCCGCTGGTCAAGGCCCTGACCGGCATGGGCATGCCGGCCGTTGCGGTGACCGACCAGAACAACATGTGTTCGCTGGTCAAATTCTATAAAAACACCATGGGCGCCGGGATCAAGCCGATCTGCGGCGCCGACCTGTGGCTGTCGAACAAGGACCCGGATGGTCCACTGAGCCGCCTCAGCCTGCTGGTCATGAATGCCCAGGGCTATCGCAACCTGACCGAGCTGATTTCCCGTGGCTTCATCGAAGGTCAGCGCAACGGCATGATCATCATCGAGCGTGAATGGGTCGCCGAGGCCAACGAAGGCCTGATCATGTTGTCCGCCGCCAAAGAAGGCGAGATCGGCATGGCCATGATCGGCGGCAACCCAGCCGAGGCCGAAACCCTGGCGCGCGAATGGATGGCGGTGTTCCCGGATCGTTTCTATCTGGAAGTCCAGCGCACCAACCGTCCGAATGACGAAGAACAGTTGCACGGCGCCGTGGCCCTGGCCGACAAGCTCGGTGCGCCGCTGGTCGCGACCAACGATGTGCGCTTCATCAAGCAGGAAGACTTCGCCGCTCACGAAACCCGCGTCTGCATCGGTGAGGGCCGGGCCCTCGACGATCCGCGGCGTTCGAAGAACTACAGCGATCAGCAGTACCTGAAAAGCGCCGAGGAAATGGCCGAGCTGTTCAGCGATCTGCCGGATGCGGTGGAAAACACCGTCGAGATCGCCAAGCGCTGCAACATCGACGTGAAGCTGGGCAAGCACTTCCTGCCTGACTACCCGATTCCCGATGGCATGACCATCGACGAGTATTTCCGCAAGGTGTCGTTCGACGGTCTGGACGATCGTCTCAGCGTGCTGCTGCCCAAGGACACCACCGAAGACTACGAGGCCAAGCGTCAGGTCTACGTCGACCGGCTGAATTTCGAGCTGGATATCATCATCCAGATGGGGTTCCCCGGTTACTTCCTGATCGTGATGGACTTTATCCAGTGGGCCAAGAACAACGGTGTGCCGGTGGGCCCTGGCCGGGGGTCGGGTGCCGGATCGCTGGTGGCCTATGTGCAGAAGATCACCGACCTCGATCCGCTGGAATATGACCTGCTGTTCGAACGTTTCCTCAACCCGGAACGGGTATCGATGCCCGACTTCGACGTCGACTTCTGCATGGACGGTCGCGACCGGGTGATCGATTACGTGGCCGAAAAATACGGCCGTAACGCCGTAAGCCAGATCATCACCTTCGGTTCCATGGCGGCGAAGGCTGTGGTGCGCGACGTGGCGCGGGCCCAGGGCAAGTCGTTCGGCCTGGCAGATCGCCTGTCGAAGATGATTCCGTTCGAAGTCGGCATGACCCTGGAAAAAGCCTACGAGCAGGAAGAAATCCTGCGCGACTTCATCAAGGTCGATGAAGAGGCGGCGGAAATCTGGGAGATGGCGCGCAAGCTCGAAGGTGTGGTGCGTAACGTCGGTAAACACGCCGGTGGTGTGGTGATCGCGCCGACCAAGCTGACCGACTTCTCGCCGATCTATTGCGACGAGGCCGGCGACGGCCTGGTGACCCAGTTCGACAAGGATGACGTTGAGGCGGCCGGTCTGGTGAAGTTCGACTTCCTCGGCCTGCGGACCCTGACGATCATCGACTGGGCGCTGAAAACCATCAACCGCGACCGCGCGAAGGTCAACGAGCCGCCGCTGGACATCGCGTTCATCCCGCTGGATGACAAACCGACTTATCAGTTGCTGCAAAAGGCTGAAACCACCGCGGTATTCCAGCTCGAATCCCGCGGCATGAAAGAGCTGATCAAAAAGCTCAAGCCCGACTGCCTCGAAGACTTGATCGCACTGGTGGCCCTGTTCCGTCCGGGCCCGTTGCAGTCCGGCATGGTGGATGACTTCATCAACCGTAAGCACGGTCGCGCGGAGCTTGCTTATCCGCACCCGGATTACCAGTACGAAGGTTTGCAGCCGGTACTGGCGCCGACGTACGGCATCATCCTGTATCAGGAACAGGTGATGCAGATCGCCCAGGTCATGGCCGGTTACACCCTCGGTGGTGCGGACATGCTGCGTCGGGCGATGGGTAAGAAGAAACCCGAGGAAATGGCCAAGCAGCGCGGCGGTTTCATTGAGGGTTGTGCGTCGAACAATATCGACGCGGACCTGGCCGGTAACATTTTCGACCTGGTAGAGAAATTCGCCGGTTACGGCTTCAACAAATCCCACTCCGCCGCCTACGGCCTGGTCTCGTATCAGACCGCCTGGCTGAAGGCTCACTACCCGGCGCCGTTCATGGCCGCGGTACTGTCGGCGGATATGCACAACACCGACAAGGTCGTGACCTTGATCGAGGAAGTGCGCACGATGAAGCTGCGCCTCGACGCGCCGGACGTGAACACTTCGGAGTTCAAGTTCACGGTGAACGACGAAGGCCGCATCGTGTATGGCCTGGGCGCGATCAAAGGCGTCGGCGAAGGCCCGGTGGAAGCGATCACCGAGGCCCGTCAGGCCGGTCCGTTCAAGGACCTGTTCGACTTCTGCGCCCGGGTCGACCTCAAGCGCATCAACAAGCGCACGCTGGACGGTCTGATCCGCAGCGGCGCGCTGGATCGCCTCGGCCCGTACTTCCACGACGAGCAGAAGGCATATCAGGCCAACATCGACCGCAACCGCGCCGTGCTGCTGGCGGCGATGGAAGAGGCGATCAAGTCGGCCGAGCAGACCGCGCGCACCCGTGACAGCGGCCACGCCGACCTGTTTGGCGGGCTGTTCGTCGAGGACGACGCGGACGTTTACGCGATCCACCGCAAGGCGAAAGAACTGACCCTCAAGGAACGCCTCAAGGGTGAAAAAGACACCTTGGGCCTGTACCTGACCGGTCACCCGATTGACGAGTACGAAGGTGAGATCCGCCGTTTCGCCCGCCAGCGCATCATCGACCTGAAACCGGCCCGGGATACCCAGACCGTGGCGGGGATGATCATTGCCCTGCGCGTGATGAAGAACAAAAAGGGCGACAAGATGGGCTTCATCACCCTCGACGACCGCTCCGGGCGGATCGAGGCGTCGCTGTTCGCCGATGCGTTCCACTCCGCGCAATCGCTGCTGCAGACCGATGCGATGGTGGTGGTCGAAGGCGAGGTCAGCAACGATGACTTCTCCGGCGGCCTGCGCCTGCGGGTCAAGCGGGTGATGAGCATGGAAGATGCGCGCACCAACCTGGCCGAGAGCCTGCGCCTTAAGTTGCAGACCCAGGACCTGAAAGGCGATCAGCTACGCTGGTTGGGTGATTTGCTCAAGCGTCATCGCGGGGCGTGCCCGATCACCATGGAATACACCAGTCCCGATGCGAAGACCTTGCTGCAGTTTGGCGAGACCTGGCGGATCGACCCGGCGGATGCCTTGATTCAAGCCCTGCGTGACCAGTTCGGGCGAGACAACGTCTTCCTCCAATACCGTTGACCGGCAGGTGCAATCAAAGCGCCTGCCCACAACCTGAATTTTTAATCTCGACCTCAGCGCGCCTCTCCCTTAAGGTAGGGCGCGAATAGACAACCGGCCGGCCCAAGCTCATTTGGGACACGACCCAAGACGGACGCCTATGAACCCGAATTTTCTAGATTTCGAACAGCCGATCGCCGACCTGCAAGCCAAGATCGAAGAGTTGCGCTTGGTCGGTAATGACAATTCGCTGAATATCGGCGATGAGATCTCCCGCCTGCAGGACAAGAGCAAGACGCTGACCGAAGACATCTTCGGCAAGCTGACCAGCTGGCAGATCGCACGTCTGGCGCGTCACCCGAAACGTCCTTACACCCTGGACTACATCGACCACATCTTCACCGAGTTCGACGAACTGCACGGTGACCGTCACTTCTCCGATGACGCGGCCATTGTGGGCGGCGTGGCACGTCTGGAAGACCAGCCGGTGATGGTGATCGGTCACCAGAAGGGCCGTGAAGTGCGTGAAAAGGTACGCCGCAACTTCGGCATGCCGCGTCCGGAAGGCTACCGCAAGGCTTGCCGCCTGATGGAAATGGCCGAGCGTTTCAAGATGCCGATCCTGACCTTCATCGACACCCCGGGTGCCTACCCTGGCATCGACGCCGAAGAGCGCAACCAGAGCGAAGCGATTGCCTGGAACCTGCGCGTCATGGCTCGCCTGAAAACCCCGATCATCGCCACCGTGATTGGTGAAGGTGGTTCCGGCGGTGCACTGGCGATCGGCGTGTGCGACCAGCTGAACATGCTGCAGTACTCCACCTACGCGGTGATTTCGCCGGAAGGTTGCGCTTCGATTCTGTGGAAAACCGCAGAGAAGGCGCCGGATGCTGCTGAAGCGATGGGCATCACCGCCGAGCGTCTGAAAGGCCTGGGTATCGTCGACAAGGTGATCGGCGAGCCTCTGGGCGGCGCTCATCGCGATCCGGCCGCTGCCGCTGCATCGATCCGCGCCGAGCTGAGCTCGCAACTGGCGATGTTGAAGAAGTTCGACAACGAAGCGCTGCTCAAGCGTCGTTACGATCGTCTGATGAGCTACGGTCTCTAAGTCGAGCCGTTTCGGCCAACGATGCAAAACACTGTGGGAGCGGGCTTGCCCGCGAATGCGATGTAACATTCAACGACTGTGTTGGCTGTTTCACCGCTTTCGCGAGCAAGCCCGCTCCCACATTTGGTTTGTGAAAAGGTAGAAAAATGGGTCAGCCCTCGATTGATTTGCCTTCCAGGCTTCTGCGCAATCTCAAGCCCTGGCTCGGTGCTTCCCATTGGCGCATCGCCTTCTCCGGTGGGCTCGATTCCACTGTTCTGCTGCACATTCTGGCCAATCTCGCCAAAACCCGATCCATTCCGGCGCTAAGTGCCATCCATGTTCATCACGGCCTTCAAGCTGCGGCCGATGCGTGGCCGGCGCATTGCCAAGCAGTCTGCGATGAACTGGCGGTGCCGTTGCAAGTGGTGCGTGTGCAGGTGCAGCCGGGCGCCAGTCTGGAGCGGGCTGCGCGGGATGCGCGCTATGCAGCGTTCAGTGCGGCGACTCAGGCCAATGATGTGCTGCTGACCGGTCAGCATCGCGACGATCAGGCTGAAACGCTGTTGTTCCGTCTGTTGCGTGGCGCTGGTGTGCGTGGGTTGTCAGGAATGCCGGCCACGCGAGCGCTGGGGCAGGGCAGTCTGATTCGGCCGTTGCTCGACGTCACGCGTGCCGAGCTCGAGGCCTATGCGCAGAGCCATGGCCTGCGTTGGGTCGAGGACCCGTCGAATCAGGATCGGCAGTTCTCGCGCAACTATCTGCGCCATCAGGTCATGCCGCTGCTGACCGGTCGCTGGCCGCAGGCGCACGCCAGCATGTCCCGCAGTGCGGCGCATTTGCGTGAGGCGCAAGGCTTGCTCGATGAGCTGGCGCAAATCGATCTGGCTCAAGCGAGCTTGCCCATTGAGTTCGAGTGGTCTGGATTGCCGTCACTGGAGTTTGCAGTCATCGAGAGCTTGTCCGAGGCCCGTCAGCGAAACGCGCTCAGTCACTGGCTTGAACCTTTGACCCGACTGCCGGATACCGACCATTGGTCGGGTTGGGCGGACCTGCGTGATGCCGGCAACGATGCCTCGCCGATCTGGCGTCTGGCGGATGGCGAGTTGCATCGAGGCGCCGGTCGCTTGTGGTGGCTCAGCGGGCAATGGCTACGCGCACCGGTGGTCAGCGGCGACTGGCATGACCTGTCGTCAGCGCTACGCTTGCCCGATAACGGACGTGTCATGTTCAGCGGTCAGACTCCCGCCGGGCCGCTGCAAATCCGCTATCGGCAGGGCGGCGAGGTGATGGAGCTGGCGGGACGCGGCCATCGCGACCTCAAGCGCCTGCTCAATGAACGCGCGGTGCCAAGCTTCGTGCGTGGCAGATTGCCGCTGCTGTTTCGCGGTGAAGAATTGCTCGCCGTGGCGAACCTGACGGGGCTCGACGGCAATGCGCTGGAAGGCTGGCGATTGCATTGGCAGCCTTCTGACGAAGATCAAGGTTTGAGATGAAGGGGGCATTCCGGTAGACTACGCTCCCTTCTTGATACAACTTCTGTGGATTCGCCTGAATTGCAGGAGTTGCCGATTACCAAGCAGTCTTTGCTGGGCGATTCCAAAAAATGTGTAGCGAGCAACGTACCGGTGTTTTCACTTCCGGTCTGTCCCAACGCGGCGGTTTTTTTGAAAGGTGCACTGTGATTAATGCAGGTGATCGGGGGCTTCGGCCTTCCTTCGCTTTCCCCGGCGGCTCGGACCGCTTTAACGCAGACTTCTAGGGTTTTTCATGACGCGCTACATATTCGTCACGGGCGGTGTTGTTTCTTCTTTGGGGAAAGGCATTGCATCGGCTTCATTGGCGGCCATCCTGGAGGCGCGGGGGCTTAAGGTCACCATGCTGAAGCTGGATCCGTACATCAACGTCGACCCGGGCACCATGAGCCCGTTCCAGCACGGTGAAGTGTTCGTCACCCACGACGGCGCCGAGACCGACCTGGACCTGGGCCACTACGAGCGGTTCATCCGCACGACCATGACCCAGAACAACAACTTCACCACCGGCCGTGTCTACGAACACGTGCTGCGCAAAGAGCGCCGTGGTGACTACCTGGGTGCAACCATCCAGGTGATTCCGCACATCACCGACGAAATCAAGCGTCGCATCATCAAGGGCGCCGGCGATGCCGACGTGGCCCTGGTGGAAATCGGCGGTACCGTTGGCGACATCGAATCGCAACCGTTCCTCGAAGCCATCCGCCAGCTGCGTGTGGAAGTCGGTTCCAAGCGCGCGATGCTGATGCACCTGACCCTGGTTCCGTACATCGCTACCGCGGGCGAGACCAAGACCAAGCCGACCCAGCACTCCGTGAAGGAACTGCGTTCGATCGGCCTGCAGCCAGACGTGCTGATCTGCCGCTCCGACCATCCGGTGGATGTGTCGTCGCGTCGCAAGATCGCGCTGTTCACCAACGTTGAAGAGCGTGCGGTGATCTCCCTGGAAGACGTCGACACCATCTACAAGATCCCGGCCGTGCTGCACGCCCAGGGTCTGGACGATTTCGTCGTCGAGCGTTTCGGCCTGCAATGCAATGGCGCCGACCTGTCCGAGTGGGAAAAGGTCGTTGATGCCAAGCTGAATCCAGAGCACGAAGTCACCATCGCGATGGTCGGCAAGTACATGGAGCTGCTGGACGCCTACAAATCGCTGATCGAAGCGATGAGTCACGCCGGCATCACCAACCGTACCAAGGTCAACCTGCGCTACATCGATTCCGAAGACATCGAGAACCAGGGCACCGCGCTGCTGGAAGGCGTCGACGCGATTCTCGTACCGGGCGGCTTCGGTCTGCGCGGCGTGGAAGGCAAGATCACCGCCGTTCAATACGCTCGCGAAAACAAGGTTCCATACCTGGGTATCTGCCTGGGCATGCAAGTGGCGGTCATCGAGTTCGCCCGTAACGTGCTGGGCTGGAAAGACGCCAACTCCACCGAGTTCGATCGTGCCAGCGGCCATCCGGTTGTCGGCCTGATCACCGAGTGGGAAGACGCTACCGGTGCAGTCGAAACCCGCACCGAAGCATCCGATCTGGGTGGCACCATGCGCCTCGGCGCTCAGGAATGCCTGCTCGAAGCCGGCTCCAAGGTGCACGACTGCTACGGCAAGGATGTGATTGTCGAGCGTCACCGTCACCGTTACGAAGTGAACAACAACCTGCTGCCGCAAATCATCGAAGCCGGCCTGAAGATTTCCGGTCGTTCTTCCGATGCAGCGCTGGTTGAAGTGGTCGAAGCCCCGGATCATCCTTGGTTCGTCGCTTGCCAGTTCCACCCAGAGTTCACCTCGACGCCACGCGATGGCCATCCGCTGTTCAGCGGCTTCGTCAAAGCGGCATTGGCTCAACACCAGAAGAAGGCGTAACCCCGATGGCACAGAAGATCATCCGCGTCGGCGACATCGAGATTGCCAACGACAAACCCATGGTGCTGTTCGGCGGCATGAACGTGCTGGAAAGCCGTGACATGGCCATGCAGGTTTGCGAAGAGTACGTGAAGGTCACCGAAAAACTCGGTATCCCTTACGTTTTCAAGGCCAGTTTCGACAAGGCCAACCGTTCTTCTGTGACCTCCTATCGCGGTCCTGGCCTGGAAGAAGGCATGCGCATCTTCCAGGACATCAAACAAGCCTTCGGCGTGCCGATCATCACCGACGTCCACGAGCCTGACCAGGCCGCGGTCGTCGCTGAGGTCTGCGACATCATCCAGCTGCCGGCCTTCCTGTCGCGCCAGACCGATCTGGTCGTCGCGATGGCCAAGACCAACGCTGTGATCAACATCAAGAAAGCCCAGTTCCTCGCGCCTCAGGAAATGAAACACATCCTGAACAAGTGCGTGGAAGCGGGTAACGATCAGTTGATCCTCTGCGAGCGCGGTTCGAGCTTCGGCTACAACAACCTCGTGGTCGACATGCTCGGCTTCGGCATCATGAAGCAGTTCGAGTACCCGGTATTCTTCGACGTGACCCATTCGCTGCAAATGCCTGGCGGTCGTTCCGACTCCGCCGGCGGTCGCCGCGCCCAGGTCACCGACCTGGCCAAGGCTGGCATGAGCCAGTCGCTGGCGGGCCTGTTCCTCGAAGCGCACCCGGATCCGGACAACGCCAAATGCGACGGCCCTTGCGCCTTGCGTCTGGACAAACTGGAGCCATTCCTGGCCCAGCTCAAAGCCCTGGACGAACTGGTGAAGAGTTTTCCGACGGTAGAAACCGCGTAAACCTCAATTCTCCGGTAAAGTACCGCACGATTTGTCGCTCATGCCCTCGGGTATGAGCGTTGTCGTCTGCAAGCTGCCCGCTGCACACCACTTGCCGACGGTAAAAAGATTTCCTCTAGCTGCGTCGTTTTCGTCAACTTTGGAGTGTTTACAACAATGGCAAAAATCGTCGACATCAAAGGTCGTGAAGTTCTCGACTCCCGTGGCAATCCCACCGTGGAAGCGGACGTGCTTCTCGACAACGGCATCATCGGCAGCGCTTGCGCGCCGTCCGGTGCATCCACTGGCTCGCGTGAAGCGCTCGAGCTGCGTGATGGCGACAAGAGCCGTTACCTGGGCAAGGGCGTGCTCAAGGCGGTAGCCAACATCAACGGTCCGATCCGCGATCTGCTGCTGGGCACCGACCCAAGCGACCAGAAAGCGCTGGATCACGCGATGATCAAGCTGGACGGTACCGAAAACAAAGCGACCCTGGGCGCCAACGCCATCCTCGCCGTGTCCCTGGCTGCGGCCAAGGCGGCTGCACAGGATCAGGACCTGCCGCTGTACGCTCACATCGCCAACCTGAACGGTACTCCGGGTGTTTACTCGATGCCGGTTCCGATGATGAACATCATCAACGGTGGCGAACACGCCGACAACAACGTCGACATCCAGGAATTCATGGTTCAGCCGGTTGGCGCCAAGTCTTTCTCGGAAGGTCTGCGCATGGGCACCGAGATTTTCCATCACCTGAAAGCTGTTCTGAAGGCCCGTGGCCTGAGCACTGCCGTTGGTGACGAAGGCGGTTTCGCGCCGAACCTGGCTTCCAACGAAGACGCACTGAAAGTGATCTCCGAAGCCGTCGCGAACGCCGGTTACAAGCTGGGCACCGACGTGACCCTGGCTCTGGACTGCGCGGCCAGCGAATTCTTCGAAGACGGCAAGTACAACCTGTCCGGCGAAGGCCAGGTGTTCACCGCTGAAGGTTTCGCCGACTACCTCAAAGGTCTGACCGAGCGTTACCCGATCATCTCGATCGAAGACGGTCTGGACGAGTCCGACTGGGCTGGCTGGAAGATCCTCACCGACAAGATCGGCGAGAAGACCCAGCTGGTAGGCGACGACCTGTTCGTGACCAACACCAAGATCCTGAAAGAAGGCATCGATAAAAAGATCGCCAACTCGATCCTGATCAAGTTCAACCAGATTGGCACCCTGACCGAAACCCTGGAAGCCATCCAGATGGCCAAGGCTGCCGGTTACACCGCCGTGATCTCGCACCGTTCGGGCGAAACCGAAGATTCGACCATCGCCGACCTGGCTGTGGGTACTTCGGCTGGCCAGATCAAGACCGGTTCGCTGTGCCGTTCCGACCGCGTTTCCAAGTACAACCAACTGCTGCGTATCGAAGAGCAGTTGAATGGCAAGGCCAAGTACAACGGTCGCAGCGAGTTTCGCGGCTGAGCAGTAAATGATAGAAAGACACCGGATTGTGTCGGAAAAGTCGTGACAGCGATGGATTTGCCACTAATCTGATGCCTTATATGCACAAGCCTGGATATTCCAGGCTTCGTGCTATCAGATGCTTCAAAGTTTTGGCGTGGCTGTCTTTTTTCACTGGATACCTGATATTCGATGCGCAGTCCTTACTGGTTGTTTCTCGTTTTGCTCTTGCTGCTGGCCGGTCTGCAGTACCGCCTGTGGGTGGGCAATGGCAGTCTGGCGCAAGTCGCCGAACTGAATCAGCAGATTGCTGATCAACACGCCGAGAACGAAGCCCTGCTGGAGCGCAACCGGGTGATGGACGCTGAGGTCAGCGAGTTGAAGAAAGGCATGGAGACCGTTGAAGAGCGGGCTCGTCACGAACTGGGCATGGTCAAGGACGGCGAAACCCTTTACCAGTTGGCCCAATGATCGATTCCCTGCCGGCCTTCTGGGCCGTGATTCCTGCCGCGGGCGTCGGTGCCCGTATGGCCGCGGACCGTCCCAAGCAATACCTGCAACTGGGCGGGCGCACAATTCTCGAACACAGCCTCGGCTGTTTCCTCGATCACCCGAGCCTGAAGGGCCTGGTGGTCGGTCTTGCCGTCGATGATCCTTATTGGCCGAACCTGGCCAGCGCCAGCGATCCGCGAATTCAGCGTGTCGACGGTGGTGCCGAACGTTCCGGCTCGGTGCTCAACGCCTTGCTTCATCTGCATGCCCAAGGTGCCGACGACGAGGACTGGGTGCTGGTGCACGATGCGGCGCGGCCCAATCTGAGCCGTGACGATCTCGACAAATTGCTCGCTGAGCTGGCGAACGATCCGGTCGGCGGCCTGTTGGCCGTGCCAGCGAAGGACACCTTGAAACGGGTCGACAAGCACGGTCGGGTGGTGGAAACCGTCGATCGCAGTGTGATCTGGCAAGCCTATACGCCGCAGATGTTCCGCCTCGGTGCGCTGCATCGGGCTTTGGCCGACAGTCTGGTGGCGGATGCAGTAATCACCGATGAAGCCTCGGCGATGGAGTGGGCCGGCATGGCGCCGCGCCTGATCGAAGGCCGTGCGGATAACCTGAAAGTGACCCGCCCCGAAGACCTCGAATGGTTGCGTCAGCGCTGGACCAATCGTCGTTAAATCCGGTACTCCGGCCGCTCGGCCAAACCTTCCTTGAGAAAATCCACCAGTTTGCGCACCTTCGGCGACAAGTGCCGTTGCTGCGGATATAGCGCCCACACCGCCGTATTCGGCGGTTGATGCGCCTCCAGCAAAGAAATCAACGCACCGCTGTGCAGATGCTCCAGCACGTAATAGTCCGGCAACTGACACAGTCCGACGCCTTGTAGCGCCGCATCCAGCACCGCTTGCCCACTGTTGCAGCGCCAGTTTCCCTGCACCCGCTGGGAAAATTCCCGCCCGTTTTGTTCAAGCTGCCAGATGTCCGAGCTGCCGATCAGGCAATTGTGCCGTCCCAGTTCCGACAAACTGTGTGGGCGTCCGTACCGTTCAAGGTAGGAAGGCGACGCACACAGATACATGCGCCGCGGTGCAAGGCGAGTCGCCACCAGCCGGGAGTCCTGAAGACGACCGAGGCGGATCGCCAGGTCCAGGCCTTCATGCACAAGATCGAGTTGCCGGTTAGTCAGTTCAATATCGATGCGCAGTTGCGGGTAATGCCCCATGAACCGGGTCACCAGCGGCACGATGAAGCGTTCGCCATACGCCACGGCGCAGGTCATGCGCAGCATGCCTTTGGGTTCGCTGGTCAGGTCGCCGACTGCGCGCAACGCTTCTTCGCGACCGTCCTGGAGGCGCTGGCAATGTTGCAGGAAGGTCTGGCCGGCTTCGGTAAGCGTGACGCGCCGGGTGCTGCGATACAGCAGTCGCGTTTGCAAACGCTCTTCCAGACGTACGATTTGTCGACTGATGTGCGAGGAAGAAACGCCGAGACGTTCGGCAGCGGCAGTGAACTGGCTGCATTCGGCAACGGCGACGAACTCGTCGATACCTTCCCAGCGGTTTTCAGACATCGGGATTATCCCTGTATGGCAATAATGTTTTGCTTTTGTCCGGATTATTCATCAGGCAGCGCTGGACTACACTCCCTGTCTGGTTTTTATTCAATGGATTCACTGGAGAGTCAGCATGATCAAGTCGCGCGCCGCCGTTGCCTTCGAGGCCAAGAAGCCGCTGGAAATCGTAGAAGTCGATGTCGCCATGCCCAAGGCTGGTGAGGTGTTGCTGCGCGTCGTGGCTTCCGGGGTTTGCCACACTGACGCCTACACCCTGTCCGGCGCTGACCCGGAAGGTATCTTCCCGTCGATCCTCGGCCATGAAGGCGGCGCCATCGTCGAAGCGATCGGCGAAGGCGTGACCTCGGTGGCCGTCGGCGACCACGTGATTCCGCTGTACACCCCGGAATGTGGTCAGTGCAAATTCTGTAAGTCGGGCAAGACCAACCTGTGTCAGGCCATTCGCGCCACCCAGGGCAAGGGCCTGATGCCGGACGGCACTTCGCGCTTTTCCTACAAGGGACAAACGATTTTCCACTACATGGGTACTTCGACGTTCTCCGAGTACACCGTGCTGCCGGAAATCTCCGTGGCCAAGATCTCCAAGGATGCGCCGCTGGAAAAGGTCTGCCTGCTCGGTTGCGGCGTGACTACCGGTATCGGCGCAGTGATCAACACCGCCAAGGTCAAACCGGGTGACACCGTGGCCATTTTCGGTCTCGGCGGCATCGGTCTGTCGGCCGTGATTGGCGCGGTGAAAGCCAAGGCCTCGCGCATCATCGCCATCGACATCAACCCGGCCAAGTTCGAAATCGCCAAGCAACTGGGCGCTACCGACTGCGTGAACCCGAAAGACTTCGATCGTCCGATCCAGGAAGTGATCGTCGACATGACCGATGGCGGCGTCGACTTCTCCTTCGAATGCATCGGCAACGTGCAACTGATGCGCGCAGCCCTCGAGTGCTGCCATAAAGGCTGGGGCGAGTCGGTGATCATCGGCGTGGCTGGCGCCGGTCAGGAAATCGCCACCCGTCCGTTCCAGTTGGTCACCGGTCGCGTCTGGCGCGGTTCGGCGTTCGGTGGCGTGCGTGGCCGTACCGAATTGCCAAGCTACGTCGACATGGCGCAAAGCGGCGAAATCCCGCTGGATACTTTCATCACTCACACCATGGGCCTGGAAGACATCAACAAAGCCTTCGACCTGATGCACGAAGGCAAGAGCATTCGCACCGTCATTCATTTCTGATCAATCGCGATGCCACGGCTGCCGATGTGCACCCGTGGCTGCGTAGGAGTCCTACATGAGTCTGGAAAACATCTCCTGTCAGAAAAGTTTCGGCGGTTGGCACAAGCGCTATCGCCATCGTTCCGAAGTGCTGGGCTGCGACATGGTGTTTGCCGTGTATCTGCCGCCGCAGGCAGAGCAGGGCGGCAAGTTGCCGGTGCTGTACTGGCTGTCGGGCCTGACCTGCACGGACGAGAACTTCATGCAGAAGGCCGGCGCGATGCGCATGGCGGCCGAACTCGGCCTGATCATCGTGGCGCCGGACACCAGTCCGCGCGGCCCGGATGTGCCGGGTGATCCCGACGGGGCCTGGGATTTCGGCCTTGGTGCCGGGTTTTATCTGAATGCCACGCAGGAGCCCTGGTCGCGGCACTATCGGATGCATGACTATGTCGTGCAGGAATTGCCTTCACTGGTTGAGGCGCATTTCCCGGCGTCGGACAAGCGCAGCATCAGCGGCCATTCCATGGGCGGCCACGGTGCATTGGTTTGTGCGTTGCGCAATCCTGGGCGTTATCAGTCGGTATCGGCGTTTTCGCCAATCAACAATCCGATCGACTGCCCGTGGGGCCAGAAGGCATTCACCCGCTATCTGGGCGAAGACCGTTCGAAATGGCGCGAATGGGATGCCTGTGCACTGATCGCCGAAGCGCAGGAGAAACTGCCACTGCTGGTCGATCAGGGTGATCGCGACGATTTCCTCGCCACCCAGCTCAAACCGGAAGCCCTGCAACAAGCGGCAAAACAAGCGGGTCATCCATTGACGTTGCGCCTGCAACCGGGCTACGACCACAGCTATTTCTTCATCGCGAGCTTCATTGACGACCACTTGCAGCATCACGCACGCGCCCTTAAGGGCTAATGCAGGTAGAATCACGCCCTGACAAAATTCGGGGCGTTTTTTTATGCGTATTGGCCACGGCTATGATGTGCACCGTTTCGCTGAAGGCGATTTCATTACTCTGGGCGGCGTGCGAATCGCACACGGCTTCGGGCTGCTCGCTCACTCCGACGGTGACGTCCTGCTGCATGCCTTGAGCGACGCCTTGCTCGGTGCAGCTGCGCTGGGTGATATCGGCAAGCATTTTCCGGACACCGACCCTCAATTCAAGGGCGCCGACAGCCGTGTGCTGTTGCGTCACGTGGTCAGTCTGATCCACGCCAAAGGCTGGAAAGTCGGCAACGTCGACAACACCATCGTTGCCCAGGCACCGAAGATGGCCCCTCATATCGAATCGATGCGCGCGCTGATTGCCGCGGATCTGCAAGTAGAACTGGATCAAGTGAACGTGAAAGCCACCACCACCGAGAAGCTTGGCTTCGTCGGTCGCGAAGAAGGCATCGCCGTGCATTCCGTTGCCTTGTTGCTGCGCGCATGAACGAACTGCAACTGCTCGGCCCGCGCGCATATGGCGATGCCCTCGGCACCGCAGTACTGAAGGCCATCGCCGAAGATTTCCAGGTCGATGAAGTCCTCGACATTCCGTTCAGCGGTGACGGCGAGCACCTGTGGATCTGGGTGGAAAAGCGTGGCCTGAATACAGAAGAGGCTGCGCGCCGTATCGCCAAGGCCGCCGGTGTGCCGCTTCGTACGGTGAGCTATGCCGGTCTGAAGGATCGTCAGGCGCTGACCCGCCAGTGGTTCAGCGTGCAACTCCCGGGCAAGGCCGATCCGGATCTGTCGGCGGCGGAAAACGACACGCTGAAAATCCTCAAGACCACCCGCCACAAGCGCAAGCTGCAGCGCGGTGCGCATTCGGCCAACGGTTTCACCTTGCGCCTGACCCAGTTCAATGGCGACAAGGCTGCCATCGACGAGCGTCTGCAACTGATCGCCAAACAAGGCATCCCGAATTACTTCGGCGCCCAGCGTTTTGGCCATGACGGCGGCAACGTGGTCGATGCCCGTTCGTGGGCTGCGCGCAAGGCACTGCCGGAACAACGCAATGTGCGTTCACGCCTGCTGTCGACCGCGCGCAGTTTTCTGTTCAATCAGGTGCTCGCGGCGCGGGTGGCCGATGGCACCTGGCAGCATGCCCAGGTCGGCGATCTGCTGGCGTTTACCGACAGCCGCAGCTTTTTCCCGGCCGGTGAGGCCGAGTGCAGCGACCCGCGCCTGGCGATTCTCGACCTGCATCCGACCGGCCCGCAGTGGGGCGAAGGTGACTCGCCGGCGGCCGGGGTTGTCCATGATCTGGAGCAGGGGATTGCCGCACGCGAGGCGGATTTGCGCGATTGGTTGATTAATGCCGGTATGAGCCACGAACGTCGCATCCTGCGGCTGCCCATTGGCGGGTTGACGTGGCATTATCCCGAGCCTGACATTCTGCAACTGGAATTCGTCCTCCCGGCCGGATGCTTCGCCACCGTATTGGTGCGCGAACTCGTTGATCTGGTGCCGGTGGGGCAGACGGACAGCCCATGCGTATTCTGATTTCTAACGACGATGGGGTGACTGCGCCCGGTCTTGCCGCGCTTTATGCTGCGCTGGCGGATTACACCGAGTGCGTGGTTATCGCCCCGGAACAGGACAAGAGCGGTGCCAGCAGTTCGCTGACACTCGACCGTCCGCTGCACCCGCAATACCTGGCCAACGGCTTTATCAGCCTCAATGGCACACCGACCGATTGCGTCCATCTGGGGCTCAACGGGTTGCTCGAACGCGAGCCGGACATGGTGGTTTCGGGCATCAACCTGGGCGCCAACCTGGGTGATGACGTGCTGTATTCCGGAACGGTGGCAGCCGCCCTCGAGGGCCGCTTTCTCGAGCGCCCGTCGTTTGCCTTCTCGCTGGTTTCGCGGCAGGTCGACAACTTGCCCACGGCCGCCTACTTTGCGCGCAAACTGGTCGAGGCCCACGCCGGGCTCGATCTGCCACCGCGCACGGTGCTGAACGTGAACATTCCGAATCTGCCGATTGATCACATTCGCGGCATTCAACTGACCCGTCTCGGCCATCGCGCCCGTGCGGCGGCACCGATGAAAGTCGTGGACCCGCGCGGCAAGGCCGGTTACTGGATCGCAGCGGCAGGTGATGCGGAAGACGGCGGGCCGGGCACCGATTTCCATGCGGTGATGCAAGGTTACGTATCCATCACTCCGTTGCAGCTCGATCGCACCTTCAATGATGCCTTCAGAAGTCTCGACGGCTGGCTGGAGGGGCTCAACTGATGGCTCGTGAACAAGACGACAGGCTGCGTAGCGGCATCGGGATGACCTCCCAACGAACCCGTGAGCGCCTGATCCAGCGTCTGTACGAAGAGGGCGTTTCCAACGCCAGCGTGCTGGAAGTGATCCGCCGCACCCCGCGACACCTGTTCGTCGATGAAGCGCTGGCGCACCGTGCCTATGAAGACACCGCGCTGCCGATCGGCAACAACCAGACCATTTCCCAGCCTTATATGGTGGCGCGCATGAGCGAGCTGCTGCTGGAAGCCGGGCCGCTGGATAAAGTGCTGGAGATCGGCACCGGTTCCGGTTACCAGACGGCGGTGCTGTCGCAACTGGTCGAGCGGGTGTTCTCGGTGGAGCGCATCAAGGTGCTGCAGGATCGGGCCAAGGAACGCCTGGTCGAGCTCAACCTGCGCAACGTGGTGTTTCGTTGGGGCGATGGCTGGGAAGGCTGGCCGGCGCTGGCGCCGTATAACGGCATCATCGTCACGGCGGTGGCGACCGATGTGCCTCAGGCTCTGCTTGATCAACTGGCACCGGGCGGGCGGATGGTGATCCCGGTCGGCTCCGGTGAAGTGCAGCAATTGATGCTGATCGTGCGCGAAGAAAACGGCTTCTCCCGACACGTTCTCGGGGCAGTGCGTTTCGTGCCATTGCTCAACGGTCCGCTGGCCTGAGCATTTGTTCGGGACCGCTGAATTCCTGTCGAACGCGCCTGTCTTACAGCGGCAGCGAATGTTTAAACAGGATGGATCGTCTACAAGCAAACGTGTGCGCCGAGCCATAGCGCTTCTATAAAGGTAAAGCCGGTTGCGCCCGTTATACTTGCGAAGTTTCATGCCGGAATCGGCATTCCACATTTTTCAGCCACCACAAAGGGAGCGGCGGGTGAGTCTCACAGTCATTGCGCAGCGTATGGGTAACACGAGCTTTCAGCGCCTGGTGACTGGCCTTGTCTTGAGCACCTTGCTGGTCGGTTGCTCCAGCACAAAATCGAACAACGTTCGGGTCGTCGATCGCAACAATGCGGTGGCCCAGCGTCCGGTCGTGACGACCGGGCAGTATGTAGTCCGTCCGGGCGATACTTTGTTTTCCATCGCTTTTCGCTACGGCTGGGACTACAAAGCCCTCGCCGCCCGGAACAATATTCCTACGCCATACACGATCCATCCGGGTCAGACGATTCGCTTCGACGGCCGCACCGGTTCAACGTCGACGGCGGTCGTCACCAACTCCGGTTCCTCAGCGTCTTCGTCCAGCAAAACCACGGTTATCCGGCGCCAGGCAAATGGCACGACAACGACCACAACCACGGGTTCCGGTGCGGCTTCCACTACGGTTGTACCGTCCGTCGCCAACAAGCAAACACCCGCTCCGCTGCCTCCACCGGGCCCGGCCCCGACCGGCTGGCGATGGCCATCTAATGGCATTCTGATTGGTAAATTCTCTTCAAACGGTAGTTTGAATAAAGGAATTGATATCGCCGGAGATTTGGGACAGCCTGTTTTAGCTGCGTCTGATGGGACGGTGGTATACGCCGGGAGTGGCTTAAGGGGCTACGGCGAATTAGTCATCATCAAACACAGCGAAACCTACGTCAGTGCTTACGGACACAACCGTCGGCTGTTGGTACGGGAGGGACAGCAGGTCAAGGTCGGACAGACAATTGCCGAAATGGGGTCAACGGGTACAGACCGGGTGAAACTGCATTTTGAGATTCGCCGACAAGGTAAACCTGTAGATCCGCTGCAGTTCCTGCCAAGACGTTGATTTGCAGACCAGCCTGTTCCGTCGCGTAGAGGGGACAGGCTCCAGCGTTGCCAAGGATAAAGGCGTCGCTTGAGCTTGGGGTCGAACTCACCAAAGGACTATAACAATGGCTCTCAGTAAAGAAGTGCCGGAGTTTGACATCGACGATGAGGTTCTCCTGATGGAGACCGGCATCGATTCGGATTCGATGTCGAATGATGAAGGGGCTGCTCCACCTTCCGTTCGTGCCAAATCCAAACACTCCGCTTCACTTAAACAACACAAGTACATCGATTACACTCGGGCACTCGATGCCACGCAGCTGTACCTCAACGAAATCGGCTTTTCCCCACTGCTCTCCCCGGAAGAAGAAGTTCATTTTGCGCGCTTGTCGCAAAGTGGCGATCCTGCCGGGCGCAAGCGCATGATCGAAAGTAACCTGCGGCTGGTCGTCAAGATCGCCCGGCGTTACGTCAATCGGGGGCTGTCGCTGCTGGATCTGATCGAAGAGGGCAACCTCGGACTGATCCGCGCGGTGGAAAAGTTCGATCCCGAGCGCGGCTTCCGCTTCTCGACCTACGCGACCTGGTGGATCCGTCAGACCATCGAACGCGCGATCATGAATCAGACCCGGACCATCCGGTTGCCGATCCATGTGGTCAAGGAGCTAAACGTGTACCTGCGGGCTGCACGGGAGCTGACGCAAAAGCTCGACCACGAACCTTCACCCGAAGAAATCGCCAACCTGCTGGAAAAACCGGTGGGCGAGGTCAAGCGCATGCTGGGCCTGAACGAGCGGGTTTCTTCGGTCGACGTCTCGCTGGGTCCGGATTCGGATAAAACCCTGCTGGACACCCTGACGGATGATCGTCCGACCGATCCGTGCGAACTGCTGCAGGATGACGACCTGTCGCAGAGCATCGATCAATGGCTCTCGGAACTGACCGACAAGCAACGCGAGGTGGTCGTGCGCCGCTTCGGCCTGCGCGGCCATGAGAGCAGTACGCTGGAAGATGTAGGCCTGGAGATCGGCCTGACCCGGGAACGGGTGAGACAGATCCAGGTGGAAGGCCTCAAGCGCCTTCGTGAAATTCTCGAGAAAAACGGCCTGTCGAGCGAGTCGCTGTTTCAATAAGCCACCCGCATGACCGCTATGCAGAAAGCCCCGACTGGTTCGGGGCTTTTTGTTGGCGCACTGAAAGCGGGATACGTTCCCAGCTTGTAGGTTTGCGTTGTAAGCCTTTGCTGACTGTATCGTAAGTGTTCGTTATTTTTACACTGCCGCTGAAGGCGATTATGCTTGTTGTTTATTCATAACTTAATGATTTGTATGGTTATTTTTTAATGTGAAGGGCTTGTGACAACAGGCTCGTGCGCTGGAGGCCGGTTGCCCCCGGCGGGGAAATCTCTAGTATCTGGGTTGTGTCGACGGATAGACACGCCCTTCAGGGAAGAGGGGAACGGACATCGCAGGAAGCGATTCATCAGGACGATGAAAAGGAACACAGGGAATAGGGAAAAAATGTGGGCGGGTCAAACCGCCCCTTTTTTTTGCCTGAAGAAAAGCAAAACCCGGAAAAGCAAAAAGGCCCGCGAGGGGCCTTTTCTTCAAACGCGGGACAGATCAGCGTTCGAGGTCTTTGATCTTGCCTTTGACGCCATCCCACTCTTCGGCATCCGGCAGGGATTCTTTTTTCTCGGTGATGTTCGGCCAGATTTCGGCCAGCTCAACGTTCAGCTGAATGAACTCCTGCATCTCTTCCGGAACTTCGTCCTCGGAGAAAATGGCTACGGCCGGGCATTCCGGTTCGCACAGGGCGCAGTCGATGCACTCATCCGGGTGAATCACCAGGAAGTTCGGGCCTTCGTAGAAGCAGTCCACCGGACAGACTTCTACGCAGTCGGTGTACTTGCACTTGATGCAGTTGTCGGTGACGACGAAGGTCATTTCTAATTTTCTCCTCAGGCGGCGGCAGCGTTGCCCCTTCACGGTTGGGGTCGCCAGGTTCGGGAGCGATGTCTGCCAGCCAGGCTATTAGCCAGCAGCATCCCAAACCGCGCGAGATTCTAACAGCTTGAAGCCGTTTGCGTTATATCCGGTTCGTCGGTGCTTAGATCCGGTTCTTTAGTGCATAGAGCATTTCGAGTGCACGACGCGGTGTCACGTCATCCAGATCCAGTTTCGCCAACTCATCCAGCACCGGATGCGGGAGGCTGGCAAACATGTCGCTCTGCTGCGGTGTCGCCGGTTTGCCCTTGGCGGCCGGTTTCGGCGCCTCATGCGGCAGCGCGGTATCTTCCAGGCGGCTCAGGTGCTCACGAGCGCGCACGATCACCTCGCTCGGCACGCCGGCCAGCTGTGCGACCGCAAGGCCATAACTCTGGCTCGCCGGCCCCGGCAACACATGGTGCAGGAACACGATGCGTTCGTTGTGCTCGGTAGCGTTTAGGTGAACGTTGGCCACCAGCGGTTCGGCTTCCGGCAGAACGGTCAGTTCGAAATAGTGCGTCGCAAACAGAGTATAGGCGCGCAGCTGCGCCAGACGTTCCGCTGCTGCCCACGCCAGGGACAGACCGTCGAAGGTGCTGGTGCCGCGACCGACTTCGTCCATCAGCACCAGGCTGCGCTCGGTGGCATTGTGCAGGATGTTCGCGGTTTCGCTCATTTCCACCATGAAGGTCGAACGCCCGCCAGCGAGGTCGTCGCTGGAACCGATCCGGGTGAAGATCCGGTCCACCAGCGACAGTTCGCAACTGGCCGCCGGCACGAAGCTGCCGATGTGCGCCAGCAGCACGATCAGTGCAGTCTGGCGCATATAGGTGGATTTACCGCCCATGTTCGGGCCGGTGATCACCAGCATGCGGGTGTTGTCGTCCAGGCTCAGGTCGTTGGCCACGAACGGTGTGGTCAGCACTTGCTCGACCACCGGGTGACGACCCTGGGAAATGCGCATGCACGGTTCGCTGACGAAGGTCGGGCAATTCAGGTCGAGATTGAGCGCACGTTCGGCGAGGTTGCTCAGTACGTCCAGTTCGGCCAGCGCGCCAGCGGTGTCCTGCAACGGCGGCAACTGGCTGATCAGATCTTCCAGCAGTGCTTCGTAGAGCATCTTCTCGCGAGCCAGGGCGCGGCTCTTGGCCGACAACGCCTTGTCTTCGAACTCTTTCAGTTCTGGCGTGATGAAGCGCTCGGCACCCTTGAGGGTCTGGCGGCGGATGTAGTCTGCCGGCGCCGACTCGGCCTGCTTGCTCGGCAACTCGATGAAGTAGCCGTGGATGCGGTTGTAGCCGACCTTCAGGTTGGCGAGGCCGGTACGGGCCTTTTCCCGGGCTTCCAGATCGATCAGGAACTGGCCGGCGTTCTCGCTCAGCGATTGCAGCTCGTCGAGTTCACTGTCGTAACCGGTTTTCAGCACGCCGCCGTCACGGATGACCGCCGGCGGGTTGTCGATGATGGCTTTTTCCAGCAGCGCCGCCAGTTCCGGGTAGGTGCTGGTGGTGGACGCCAGACGCTGCAGGTGCGGTGCTTCCAGATCGGTCATCGCCACTTGCAGTTCAGGCAGCGCACCGAGTGCATCACGCAGGCGTGCAAGGTCGCGAGGGCGGGCATTGCGCAGGCCGATCCGTGCCAGAATCCGCTCGATGTCGCCGATTTCTTTGAGCTGCGGTTGCAGGTTTTCAAAGCGATAGCGGTCGAGCAGGCAAGTGATCGAGGTCTGGCGAGCCAGCAGCACGGTCAGATCGCGCAGCGGACGGTTGAGCCAGCGGGTCAGCAGGCGGCTGCCCATGGCGGTCTGGCAACGGTCGACCACCGATTGCAGGGTGTTGTCGCGGCCGCCGGCCAGGTTGGTATCGAGTTCGAGGTTGCGGCGGCTGGCGCCGTCCAGCACCACGGTGTCGTCCAGCCGCTCATGGCGCAGGCTGCGCAGATGGGGCAGGGCGGTGCGCTGGGTTTCCTTGGCATACGCCAGCAGGCAACCGGCGGCGCCGATCGCCAGGGTCAGGGTTTCGCAGCCAAAGCCTTTCAGGTCCTGGGTGGAGAATTGCTGACAGAGACTTTTCAGCGCCGAATCACGTTCGAAATCCCACGGTGCACGACGACGTACCCCACGGCGTTTTTCTGCCGGCAGATCTTTTGGCCAGTCATCCGGGATCAGCAACTCGACCGGGTTGACCCGCTCAAGCTCCGCCAGCAGGTTCTCCCAGCCCTTGATTTCAAGCACGGTGAAGTTGCCGCTGGTGATGTCCAGCACGGCGAGGCCGAACAGGCGCTCGTCGCCCAGCACCGCCGCGATCAGGTTGTCGCGACGCTCATCCAGCAACGCCTCGTCGCTGACCGTACCCGGGGTGATGATCCGCACCACCTGACGCTCCACCGGGCCTTTACTGGTGGCCGGGTCTCCGACCTGCTCGCAGATCACCACCGACTCGCCTAGCTTAACCAGCTTCGCCAGATAACCTTCCGCCGCGTGATACGGAATCCCGCACATCGGAATCGCCTGACCCGCCGACTGCCCGCGCGCGGTCAGGGTGATGTCCAGCAACTTGGCCGCCTTCTTCGCGTCTTCGTAGAAGATCTCGTAGAAGTCGCCCATGCGGTAGAACATCAGCTGGTCCGGGTGCTGATTCTTCAAGCGCCAGTATTGCTGCATCATCGGGGTGTGGGAGGACAGGTCGGAAATTGCTTTATTCATCAGTATGTCAGGCGAATTCTTCAAAGTGGCTGGGCAAGAATAGAGCTTTTCAGCGTCCGTATTCAGAGCGGACCCTATCAGGCAGGGGGGATTTTCCCCCTGAGTAGTCCGCGATGTCTACAACCGTGCTTGCAGGTCAGGTTTTTCGACGCTCACGGTTAACTTGCGGATTACTTCAGTTATTGGGAGGGCAATTGGAGAAGAGGGCAAGTGGTAGAGCTCAAGCAACTGCAGGTATTTGATCGAAAAATAACAGCCCGATAATCTGGAAAAATTCGTTAGTTTAGTACTGTATCATTGCGCCCTCGTGCAAGCTGTCTTACCGGCGAGCAGGGCCTGGCTAACCTCCAGGTTCACGCGTTGACCAAAGAGGTCGATGCATATGCTGCCGCCTGGGTAGGCATGGAGAGTGCGCTCGGAGATTTCGTCGCGGTCATCGATCCGCTGACGGACGATATCCGGTTTTTTCCGAAAATGCTTGATGAAGCCGTCCGGGGCGCTGACGTAGTCTTCGCCAACAACCAGCAGAAACCGGTTCAGAGCTGGCCCTATCGTGCGGCGTCCAGCCTGTTTAATACGCTATATAGCTGCTTCAATGGAGTCCACCTCGCCAAAGAGGCGCCCTCTTATCGGATTCTCAGCAAGACAGTGATCAACTTCATTCTGCAGCATCCGCAGCCGACGATTTCTTACCGCCATCTGCCGGCTACCGGCTACCGGTGGTTTCGCCCGCGCGTATCTTGACTACAGTGCTACGCCAAAATCCTGTCCGAAGAAAAGACTTGGCGATAGCATTGATCGAGGAATGCGTCTACTGGCATCAACGACTCAGGCGCCAATGCGTATAGTGACGGGGTTGTCCATCTTCGGTGCAGTCGCGAACCTGGTCTATGGCATCTATGTGACGATCATCGCTCTGCTGAAAAACGATGTGGCGCCAGGTTGGGTCAGTCTTTCTCTGCAGCAGTCGGGCATGTTTTTCCTGATCTGCCTGGTATTGCTGGTGCTGGGTGAATACATCCTCAACATGGTCAGCTTGTCGAACGAAGATTTCGCGTCTTGGCCAGATAGACAGCAATGGCTGCCCCATAGAATCCTCCGCCAATCACCACCGCATCAACGTCGGGCTGACAGCTTTCCATCAAGAAGTCCACTTACTTGCAGGCACCACAGGTTTGCGCGTCCTGTCGGTTACTTCCTCGATATTGAGTTTTTCAAGCCGGGTCATTCGCGCGCTGGTGAACTCCTGAGCCACGTGGTAGCGCGGTCCTTCGACTTTCAGACGATCAGCCTCGGGCTCACTGTTGGCACGATTTCTGTGTGGTCATTCCGTTGATCAACGAGGGTGAAAGGATCAAGAGCCTGCTGGCCAGAATGGCGGCCTGCAACATCCATCCCATGCCGATATCATCATTGTCGACGGTGGCAGTACCGATGGCTCTCTGGCGCTGGATGCCCTGCAACAGGTCGGTGTTCGGGGCCTGCTGGTAGCAGTAACGGCGCTTTTTCTTTTCAGCAATGCAGTCGATAAAAAAACTCTTTTATCGACTGCATCTCAAAAATCAGGATCTGGTCAATTATCCGGCAAGAGCAAAACGCAAAGTGCTACAGCGTTTTGATCTTGCCGCATCGAGAATCTATCGCTTCAGTTTCAAGCCACTGCAAATCGTGATTTGAGGTTGCGCGACAGTTTTTCGCCGCGCCTTCTCATAGGGTTCTCTATATAGCGATAGTTGAACTCGGAGAACAGCAAGGTGATCGCCACGAATACAGCGATGTACAGTGCCGTGTAGCCACCTGCGAACGGAGTTGGCTGCGAGTCACCAGGGGCGGCGAAGAACCAGTGTCGAACCAGCGACAGCGCAATCACGTGCGTCAGGTAGATCGCGTAAGAACGCGAGCCTATGTAGTTACACACCGCAACCAGTGCACGATGGCCGCTTAGATAGTCCTTGTTGTAAGTGGCGACCCAAACCAGCAAGCCCGACCCGACGGCCGTCAGGCCCATGGCGAAGGGCAGAGGCGGATTGGGCGCGGTCAGCGCTGCGAGCAACACAATCATGGCCGCCAGCAAGATCACAACGATCCAACCATTTTTCAGAAAGGTCGGTTCCAGGCGTTTGTAGCTTTCGCTGCCTTGCCACAGGGCCAATAACACCCCAAGAGAAATGGCATCGGTACGAAATGCCCATAACTCGGGGGTGGGGCGAATCAGTTGGCGGGTGAGGAAAAACTGCGCCAGGAACACCGCGATGAAGACCGCCGGCATCCAGCGCCGACCGGCCAGCACCGCAATGATCGGCAATACCAGATAAAACTGGTTTTCCAGAGACAGACTCCAGTAAATCCCGACATCGCCGAGCGTACCGGTATCTCGGCTGACGGCGTACACCACGTTCATGTATTGCAGGGCTGCCGCCAAAGCAGAGTGAACGAATATTTCCAACTGCAGGAATACGCCTTTACCACCGTAAAGATATGACAGCAGCAGGGATACCCCGATCCAGAACAGCGCCGATGGCATCAGTCGCCAGAAGCGCCGGACCCAGAACGGAACGCATAACTCCAGCAACTCATGAAAACTACGGCTCGATGGAATCTCGTTGGCAATGGATTTGGTAATAATGAAGCCGGAGACGCAAAAGAAGATGTCCACCCCGTAACCGAAGCGGAAATCGGCAAGCACATCCCAGTAGATTGATTGCGGTGACAGGATCAATGCGATGTGGGCGAAGATGACAAGGATGATCGCCAGCGCGCGCAGTGCTTCGATATCGCTGTTCTTGCGCTGTTTTACATGGGGTGTGGTCATGGTTGGCTCAGTATTGATCTATCACTCGACTGTCGTGGCAACTTGTGTATCGACAGGCGTTGGTTCGTACTGAAGCGGGAGTTCAGTATCGAGTCAGAAAAGCTCGCTACGCATGAAGGGAATATGGGAAATTCCTGTAGGACTTTTCTGAGTGACGCTAGATTACCACGGCCAGTTGATAGACCGCTTTCGTGATCCATGAGTGCGCAACGGAAATTTATGCACTCTTATGCAAATCAGCATTTGTATTCGGAAAAAACTTCAAGCACTATGCGCGTTATGCAAAAACGCAACGTATCCTCCGTCTTAAGAGCACTGCTCGATCAGCACGGGATCTCCCCCACGGAGCTCCACCGTCGCACCGGCGTGCCTCAATCCACGCTCTCGCGGATTCTCAGCGGGAAGATCGTCGATCCTTCGGATAAACACATCTCGAAGATCGCCGAGTACTTTGCCGTGAGCACCGATCAGTTGCGCGGGCGCGCGGATGTTGCGCCCGCCGCCAACGCCGGACGCGACGAGTTGCATTCCGAACTCAAGGACATAAGCCTGTGGGACGACGACACGCCCGTCGATGACGACGAGGTGTCGGTGCCCTTTCTTCGCGAGGTTGAATTGGCTGCTGGATCAGGAAGATTCGTCATCGAAGAGAGCGAACGCTCTAGTCTGCGCTTCGGCAAGCGCAGCCTGCGCCATAACGGTGTGCAGTTCGACCAGGCCAAATGCGTGACGGTACGTGGCAACAGCATGTTGCCGGTATTGCGCGACGGCGCCACGGTCGGCGTCAATGCCGGCAAGTGCGGAATCGGCGACATCATCGATGGCGACCTTTATGCGATCAACCACAACGGTCAATTGCGGGTGAAGCAGCTCTATCGCCTGCCTACCGGTATCCGTCTGCGCAGCTTCAATCGCGATGAGCATCCGGACGAGGACTACAGCTTCCAGGATATGCAGGAAGAGCAGATCGTCATCCTCGGTCACGTCTTCTGGTGGGGCATGTACGCCCGGTAACCTGATTCCTTTCTGACAAAACCCGCCTCGGCGGGTTTTTTTTCGCCTTTACAAAACCGGCCAACCCTTGAATGGCGGGGCTTTCATGCATCCACGCATTTCTTGTGCATAAATAAATGCATTTACGCATTGACTGTATATGCATCCATGCATATTCTTGCCACCAAGCCGCTCGACAAAGCGGCTGGCAACAACAGCTCTTTAGTTCCACAAGAACAGGCAGCGATGAACCGGCCTCAACGGTTCAGAGGGTTGGCAACTGACCCGGGTGTGCAGCGTAAAGCACCAGAAGCAGTTATCCGGCGGGCAGGGACCGCGGTCGGAAAAACAATTTGAATGGACTCGTACCGCGCCAGTAGCGCCGAAAAGTCAGCTTCCTTCACGTACACAGGATTGAAGGAAGGCGAAGGAGCGCATTACTGAAAAGCCCGGCCAATTGCCGGGCTTTTTGGAATGCCTTTTTGGCAGGAACAGAAGGCCGGGATCCCGGCAATCAAAAAAGGATGATAAGCATGAATCGATACGTCTTTATCTCGATGCCCAGTTCCAAGGTTTATCGGGTGCTTGATACCGAGGAAGGGAAGCCGCTCAATCCTCCTGACGGATTGTGGGGGGAATGGGTGGATGCCACAGGAAACACGGAAGTTGTGGTCGGATGGAATGCCAGACTGGTCAACAACCAGTGGGAGTTGCATGCACCCACTTTCGAAGAGGTGGCAAGTCAGGTCAAGTTCCTCGCAACTGAGAAGCTATCGAATGCCAAAGGCTGGCTGACGTTCAACCCGCTGGATTACAAGCAGGACCTGGGCATTGCAACGCCAGAGGAAGAAGCGGTGTTGCTGGCTTACAAGCAATACGTCATCGCCGTGTGCGATTACAAGAATCAACCGGGTTACCCGTACACCATGATTTGGCCGACAGAGCCTTTTTCGCTGGTTTGATTTCGACGACCCGATTGTTCTGGTCTGTATGACCGAAAAGCCCGGCCTCCGCGCCGGGCGTTCTGAAATGCCTGCCTGAGGCAGGTGCTTCAACAAGGTTTCGCGGCATGAGCAAGGCCAGGCAGAGAATCAAAAGGATTTGTCGATGTTGAAAGAGTGCCGCTGCGGCCATTGCAAACGACTGCTCGCCCGGATGGGCGAGTACACAGAACTCCAGATCAAATGTTCCCGCTGCGGAACGTTGAATCATGTGAAGGCCGCGAGCCCCGAGCGATCGCCTGTGAGCGACATGCGTGCTGCATCGTCAGCACAACCTGATCAATCTCCTCATAGGTAAAGACATGAACATTCTCAAGAAATACGTAGCTCCGTTTCTCGCTGTTGCACTGCTGGGCAATGGCGGCAGCGCAATCGCCGCCAACCTCCTGGTAAACGGCAGCTTTGAACAATCGACATGCGGTGGTGGGTGCATTCTGGACACCCCGGCAAAAACCAATGCCATTACAGGCTGGACGACGTTCCTGTCCGGTGCCGAATACTTCAACATGCCCAATGCCATCGGCGGTTCGGTGGCAGCAGATGGCGTGATGATCGTTGACCTGGCCAACTACGTTTACGGCAATGGTGGCGGGATTCAGCAAAATTTCGCCACCACCCCGGGCGCCCAATACCGATTGACCTTCAGCGCGGGCAACTCGCGTTACGCCAGCCGCTCCGGCGACGGTGTCATTCAGGTGAAAGTGGCCGGGCAGGCCGCTACGTTCAACACACCGACAGCCAAAGGCGTCGCGGTCGAGTGGAGCACCGTCACTTACGAGTTCACCGCGATTACCGCGCAGACGACTCTGGCGTTTTCCAACGAGCAGAACCCATACGCCAACTACGCCTTCATCGACAACGTCATTGTCGAGCGCCTGTAACTGCTGAATGCGCGGAATCTGCCGCTGTTCTTCCCCGCGTCAGAGGCGACACCTGTCCGGTGCCGCCTCTTCACTTTCTCTTCATTCATCAACGCTTTCAGGAGGCGTGACATGACAAACGAGCAACAAGCGTTGCTGGACATGCCAATCTGGCTGGTCATCCTCCTTGCCGTGGCGGGCGGGGTGTCCGGCGAAATGTGGCGCGCCGACAAGGAGGGCGCCCGCGGCTGGCCGCTGCTGCGGCGGCTTGCCTTGCGCTCCGGTGCCTGCATGATCTGCGGCGTGTCGGCAATCATGCTGCTGTACGCCGCCGGCATGTCGATCTGGGCCGCCGGGGCATTTGGTTGCCTCACTGCAATGGCCGGTGCCGACGTAGCCATCGGCCTTTACGAGCGCTGGGCTGCCAAGCGCATCGGCGTCTGCGAAGTTCCCCCGCGCGATCCGCAATAACCCCTCACTTTCCTGTCTCGCTGCACGCCGTGCGGCGGGACTTCGCGTGGACATCAGAAAAGGAGGTCAAGCATGCCCACACCGATTCAGCAGCCTTCGCAGTTGTTCACGGCGATGGCGACAGCCTTGCGCAACAGCTCCGAGCTGAACGTGCAGGTCGGCAATCACGATGACTTCACAGCCCCCGGCGACAAGGCCTGGGTGCTGATCGACATCGAGCGAAATGCACCGGGGGAGCGCGCCGCCAACGGGCGCATCGCCCATGTGCTGACGCTGTCGCTGCAAGTCATTCCGGCGCTGTCTGCCACGGCGTTTGCGGCGTGCGATTTGATCGCCGCACTGAAGAACCTGATCACCGACAACCGCTGGGGCTTGCCTGGCGAGCAATGCGATCTGCCGATGAACATTGATGGATTGCCGTCAGTGCTCATCCGCGCCGATCAGCCGAACAAAGCCTGGACGCTGTCGTTCAACCAGACCCTCTACCTGGGCCCGACCTTGCTCGACGACCCGCTCGGTACGCCGAAATTCGCCCGCACCTGGGAAGTCAGCGACATCGACGACCCCGACCAATACACCTCGCTGGAGGCCTGATCGATGTTCGACGCGTTACTGCGAATGCAGCTGGGCCCGATCATCGAGCGCCTGGCCGAGATGGAAGCGGAGATCGAAGACCTGCACCGGCGCGCCGAGAGTTATTGCCGTATCGGCATCTGTCAGGAAGTCGATGCCGCCAGTAACACCTGCCGGGTCAGCCACGGTGGATTGCTGACACCCGCCATCAAGTTCTTCAACCCGAGCGCCGGCGCGCAGAGCGAGTCGCGGATCCCGACGGTGGGTGAGCAGTGTCTGCTGTTCAACTACGGCAGCGGCGAAAGCGGCGCACAGAGCGTGGCGCTGTTCGGCCTGAACAGTGACCGTTTTCCGCCGACCTCGACGGTGCCGACGTTGACTCGTCGCGTCCATCAGGACGGCAGCGAAAGCGGCTACGACGACGCGACGCACACCCTGCATTGGCAAAACGGTCCGGCCGCCTTCAACGGTTCTCGCGAAGCGCTTGAGCTGAGCATCGGTCCGGCACGGCTGGCGATGACCCCGCAAGCGATCAACCTGCAACTGGGCGCGGTCGGCCTGACCATCGACGCCTCGGGCGTGCATTTCAGCGGCCCGTTGGTGGATCACCAGGGCCGCGTCATCAGCCCCTGAATCAAGAGCTTCCCATGATCGGAATCGATAGAGACAGCGGGGCCACGGTCGACGATTGGCTGCAATTCGTGCAGCGCGCGACCCGGGCTCTGACCACGCCGCTGGGCACCCGGCAAAAACGGCCCTTGTACGGTTCGCTGATCCCCACGCTGCTGGGGCAGAACCTGGGCGACGACATCCTGTTGCTCGCCCAGAGCCACGCAGCCCAGGCGTTTTACAACCCGCAAAACGGCATCGGCGATTTCCAGCCCGGCGTGATCGTCGCCACCCGACAGGGCGCGGGATTGCTGTTGCGATTTGCCGGCACCTGGAAAAACCGCCAACAGACTTTCGAGGTCGTGACATGAGCATGTTGATCCCCGGCCAGAATCAATTGGCCGAACCCTCCTTGATCAAGGTCGATGCCTTCGAGGATCTGCTCGCCGAGTTCAAGACCTTCGTCATCGAGTACGTCGGCGCACGCTCGCCGCAAAGCGCGGAAAAACTCAAGACCAGCCTGGAAAACGAAAGCGAACTGCTGACCCTCGCGCTTGAGGCTTTTTGCGTCCGCCTGCAAACCCACGAACGCAAATACAACGCCCGGATCAAGCAGATGCTGGCGTGGTGGGCCACCGGCAGCAACCTTGATGCACGGCTGGCGGACATGGGCCTGGAGCGACAGTTGCTCGATCCGGGCGACCCGGCGGCATTCCCGCCAGTGCCGGCGATTTACGAGAGTGACGATGACGCCCGGCTGCGCTATTACCTGGCGCCCCATGCGCCGGCAGCGGGTTCGCGGATGCAGTATCGCCGCGAGGTGTTTACCTTGGGCGAACGGCCGACGGTGAAAGTCGAATCCACCGATGCCGGTGTCGTGAACGTCACTTACACCTTCGCCCCGGACGGTCTCGCCGCTCAGGTCAAGGACGGTAACGGCCGTCGCACCGCACCGGGTGAAGTGCAAGTCACTGTGCTTGCCCGCGAGGGCGACGGTACACCGTCTCCGACGCTGCTCGAAGGTGTACGCCAACACTTTGCCCGGCCCGATGTTTGTCCGGAGACGGACAAGGTCACAGTCAAAGGCGCCGAGATTCAGCGCTACAAAATCCGCGTCGTGGCGAAGATCAATTCCGGCCCGGATTCGGGCCTGACCAAGGTCGCCGCGCAGCAACACTTGCAGGCCTACGCCGACAGCTGCCATCGCCTGGAAGGCCGGGTCGATCCGAGCTGGATCGACTACACGCTGCACAGCGCCGGCGCCGTGCAATTGCAGATTCTTGAACCTCTGGATTCCGTTGTGTGCTCGGCGTTTCAAGCGCCTTACTGCACGGCGGTCGAAGTCGAGGTGCAGACGCTATGACCGATCAGACACCGAGTCCGACCCTGCTGCCGGCGAACAGCTCGGCGCTGGAACGGGCACTCGACATCGGCTTCGGCGCATTGCTTGACCGCGTCGCGCCGCCATTTCCCGAGCTGATGAACCCGGCCTCGACACCCGTCGCGTTCCTGCCGTATCTCGCAGCGGATCGCGGGGTAGCCGAATGGAGCACCGACGCACCGGAAGCGGAAAAGCGCCTGACCGTCGAACTGGCCTGGCCCACCGCGCGCCAGGCCGGCACTCGCAAGGCGCTGGAGAATGCCGCCAAGGGTTTGCAGCTCAGGCCGGAAATCCGCGCCTGGTACGAACAGACCCCGCCCGGCGAGCCTTACAGTTTTTCCGTGCGAGCCTTCAGCGAACAACCCTACAGCGAAGAAATCGACGCCCGTCTCGACCGGCGCCTGGCTGATGCCAAGAGCGAGCGGGACGTGCTGTCGGTGTCGGTCGGCCTCAGCGCATTCGGCAATCACGTCATCGGCGCCGCGACCTTCTGCGGTGAGCTGACCACGGTTTATCCGGTTTTTCTTGAAGGGCTCGAGACATCCGACGAGGCCTTCATGGCGGCTGCGCTGTACACCGTCGAAACATCCACTATTTATCCTCAGGGGGCCTGAATGGCTGACTATTACACCCTGCTCACCAACGCAGGGATTGCCTACGAAACCGCCTGCAAGGCAGCGGGCGTGCCGATCAAGTTGACGCAGATTTCCGTCGGCGATGGCGGTGGCTCGGTCTACAACCCGGCCGCGACGGCCACCGCGCTGAAACGCGAAGTCTGGCGCGGTCCGCTCAACGCGTTGTTCCAGGACGAGAAGAATCCGAGCTGGCTGCTCGCCGAAGTCACCATCCCGCCGGACGTCGGTGGCTGGTACGTGCGTGAAGCCGGTCTGTGGACCGACACCGGCATTCTCTACGCGATCGTCAAATACCCGGAGTCGTTCAAGCCGGTTCTGGCTAACTCCGGCTCGGGCAAAGAGTTCTACATCCGCTCGATTTTCGAGACCAGCAACGCCTCGCTGGTGACGCTGCTGATCGACGACACGGTGGTCAAGGCCACCCGCGCCTGGGTCATGAGTTACCTCGCCGAAGAACTCGGCAAACTCGACGGCAAGCAATCGGTACGTGTCGCCGCCACCACCAGCGTGGTGTTGAAAGGTGCGCAGCAGATCGACGGCGTGGCGGTGATCGCCGGTGACCGCGTGCTGCTGCCGAACCAGACCCTGGCCAAGGACAACGGCCTGTGGATCGTGGCCAACGGCGACTGGATTCGGGCCAACGATGCCAACGTCAGCGCCAAGGTCACGCCGGGTCTGACGGTGATGGTGGAAGAGGGCACGCTCAACGGCGACTCGCTGTGGCACCTGACCACCAACGCGCCGATCACTCTCGGCACCACCGCACTGACATTCAAGATGCTGGCGGGACGCACCGGGATTGCTGCCGGGACTTACAAGAGTCTGAGCGTCGACGAATACGGCCGCGCTACGGCCGGCTCGAATCCCGACACGTTGTCCGGTTTTGGCATCAAGGATTCCTACACCAAGGCTGAAGTCGAGGCGCTGATTGCCAAGGCCTCGGCATTGCCAGTGGGCTCGATTGTGGCGTTCCCTGTCGATACGCCGCCGCCGGGTTTTCTGGAGCTGGACAACAGCGTCAAGAGCAGCGCGACCTACCCGGACTTGAGCGCCTATCTGGGTGGCAAGTTCAACAAGGGGGATGAGGGCGTCGGGAATTTCCGCTTGCCTGAGGCGCGTGGGGAGTTCTTGCGCGGTTGGGATCATGGTCGGGGTGTCGATGCCGGTCGTGAGTTGGGTAGTGCGCAGGTTGACGCGATGCAGGGGCACTATCATTCACCCGTTCGTACTGCAGGACCGGGTGGGGTGGCTCAGGTCAACGCCATCAGCACCACACTCACTCCAAACATGAACCCCGGTAATATCAATGCGCCTCTTGTCGGAACCCATGTTGGGGCGCCAACTCGGGATTTGTTTACCCCGGAATTTGGGGTACCAAGAACAGCCGCTGAAACTCGCCCACGCAACGTCGCGGTCATGTGGTGCATCAAAGCCTGGAATGCCCCGGTCAATCAGGGAAACATCGATGTAGCGGCACTGGTCAAGGAAGTGTCACGCCTGGGATCTGCCGTTCCGGTGGGTGCCGTCATGGCGTTTCCAACGGGGATAGTTCCACCTGGCTTTCTTGAGCTGGATGGCAGCGTGCAGAGCATTGCGACCTATCCGGATCTGGCGGCGTACCTGAGCACGAAATTCAACAAGGGCGATGAGGGCACCGGTAACTTCCGTTTGCCGGAGTCTCGCGGAGAATTCCTGCGTGGCTGGGATCATGGTCGCGGGATCGATATAGGTCGCGGGCTCGGTAGCTGGCAGGCGGATGACAACAAGGCTCACGCCCACACCTACACCCGGATTCCCGTTTTCGGCAATACCGGTGGCGCCAACGCCGCGGGTATCGTTGCCGACAATGGGACGCAGACAGGCAGTTCCAACTTCGCCAGCTACATGAACACGTCGGGGGGTAGCGAGGCGCGACCACGCAACCTCGCCGTCATGTGGTGCATCAAGGCCTGGAACGCGCCGATCAATCAGGGAAGCATCGATGTAGCCGCGCTGGCCAAGGAAGTCTCGCAGCTGAAATCGTCTGTTCCGGTGGGTGCTGTTCTGTCGTTTCCGACAGGTGTCGTTCCTGCCGGTTACCTTGAGCTGGATGGCAGCGTGCAGAGCATTGCGACTTATCCGGATCTGGCGGCTTATCTTGGCACAAAGTTCAACAAGGGGGACGAAGGTGCGGGCAACTTCCGCTTGCCGGAGTCTCGCGGCGAGTTCCTGCGCGGCTGGGACCACGGACGTGGAATAGACGCCGGGCGAAATGTCGGTAGCTACCAGGCCGGTACGAAGATCCAGGGTGACAATGCCGAGGCGCCAGCCGTTCAGGGCATTGGCAACTCCGACGCGATCGATGCCGATCCGGCGCCTGATTTCAAAGGTGACATCTACTACACGTCCACCGGTGTCACTGCCCTCAATACCGGTTCGTACTGGAAAACCGTGCGCCCACGCAACCTCGCCGTGATGTGGTGCATCAAGGCCTGGAACGCCCCGGTCAATCAGGGAAGCATCGATGTCGCCGCCTTGGCGGTGCTGGCGCAGCAAGCCACCGAAAGCAATCAAGGCACAGCAAAAGTCGCGACGTCGAATCAGTTGAATACCGGTTCAGACGACAGCGTCATGGTGACACCGAAGAAGTTGCGACTGGGTTTTGAGATCAGTCTCGCCCCGAATGGATACGTAGTGTTTCCGTCCTGGTTGGGCGGGGTGATGTTTCAATGGGGCCAGGCGCTGATGTCGGGCACCACCGGAAACTTCAACTACCCGACTGCCTTTCGCTCTCAGGTTTACCAGATGGTGGTTTCAGACGGGGGCAGTGGCGCCCATTCTGTCGGTGCAACGGCGACTTCATTGTCCGCGTTTACTGCCTACAGCACTCTGGCCACGACAAATTTCCGTTATTTCGCAATAGGTTGCTGACATGCGTTACTACAGCAAAACAACTGGCACCACCTATCTGGACAGCTTGCATAGCGTGATGCCTGACGACGTGGTCCCGATATCGGAGGCTCGTTATCTTGAGGTCATTGCCAGCCCACCGCTGGAAAAGGTTCGCGGTCATGATGAAGACGGATTGCCTGTCTTGCTTGACCCGCCTGCCCGGACGCCGGAAGAGATAGCCACGGTGGAACGTGCTTGGCGTGATTCGCAGATTCAGCAGGTACAATGGTTGCGCGATCGTCATCGAGATCAGCTCGATATGAATCAGGCACCAACCCTGACCACAGAGCAATTCATTGAGTTGTTGGCCTATATCCGGCATCTGCGTGACTGGCCTCAGTCACCGGCCTTTCCATCGCCGGAGCATCGTCCAGCAGCGCCTGCCTGGATCGATAGTCAAATTCGATAAATGCCCCGTCTAGGGGCATTTTCTTGCCCGCCTAAAAACACTCAACACCCGCCAAGCCCCTCCCAACGAGGGGCTTTCCCGTTTATGGAGAAACGAAAAATGGCAAACCGCCAAACCTACACCGTGCTCGTTCCATTCCCCACCGGCGGTGGGCACTGGTCGAACGTCGGCCAGGAACTCGATTTGCTCGACGTCGAGGCCAGTGCGCTGCACAGCGCCGGTCGACTGGAGCTGAAAACACCTACCACCAAGGCCGTGAAGGCCGCTGCCAAGAAGGCTGACTGACTATGGCTGAGGTTCTGAACTTCGAGCACAACGGCATTACCGTCAATGCCACCGAATCCCCCGAGGCCATGGGTAGCCTGGGTGACAACGTCATCGGTCTGGTCGGCACCGCGCCGAAAGCCGATCCGCTGATTCCGCGTAACGCACCGTTTCGCATCAACAGCTTCACCACCCACGCGCTGCTCGATCCGACCGGCTCGGAAGAGGGCACCCTGTACCACGCCGTCTACCAGATCCTCAAAGTGGTCAAGGTGCCGGTGTACGTGGTGATCGTCGAAGCGGGCGCAACCCCGACCGACACCGTCAACGCAGTGATCGGCGGCGTCGAGCCAGTGACCGGCCGCAAACTCGGTCTGGCGGCACTGGGCAGCGTCCCGGAAGACCTGACCATCATCGGCGCGCCGGGCTTTACCGGCACCAAAGCTGTGGCCAGCGAGTTCGCCTCGTTCGGCAAGCGCATCAAGGCCCGTGTGGTGCTGGACGGCAAGGACGCCTCGGTCGCCGATCAGGTGCTGTACAGCCAGGAACTGGGCGGCGCTGACCTCGGTTTCGACCGCTGCCTGGTGGTGCACAACATGCCGGCCGTGTACTCGAAAGCCGCGAAGAAAAACGTGTTCCTCGCGCCATCCAGTCTGGCAATTGCCGCACTGGCCAAGGTCAAGCAATGGGAGAGCCCGGGCAACCAGGTGACCTACGCCGAAGACGTGTCGCGGGTCGTCGAGTACAACATCCTCGACACCTCCACCGAAGGCGATCTGCTCAACCGCTACGGCGTCAGCTATTACGCCCGCACCATCCTTGGCGGCTTCTCGCTGCTGGGCAACCGCTCGATCACCGGCAAGTTCATCAGCTACGTCGGTCTCGAAGACGCCATCAGCCGCAAGCTGGTGAAGGCCGGCCAGAAAGCCATGGCGAAGAACCTGACCAAGTCGTTCATGGATCAGGAAGTCAAACGCATCAACGACTGGCTGCAAACCCTGGTCGCCGACGAAACCATTCCCGGCGGCAGCGTGTATCTGCACCCGGAACTCAACAGCGTCGAGAAGTACAAGAACGGCACCTGGTACGTGGTCATCGACTACGGCCGCTACGCGCCGAACGAACACATGGTTTATCAACTCAACGCCCGCGATGAAATCATCGAGCAGTTCCTGGAGGACGTTCTCTAATGTTTACCAACCGCGTAAGACAGGCCATCGCGGCCACCCTGCAAGGCCTGCCATTGTCGGCGACCGTTGAGGAATTCACTCCGCCGAAGATCGAATTCGATGTGGAAGAGATGCGTGGCGGCCGTTTCATCGTCGAAGAAATGGCCAAGGGCGGCAAAGCGCTCAATGCCAAGTTGACCCTGCAAGGCATGGGCACCGAAGTCATGCTCGCACTGGGTGTGAAGCTGGGCGACGACATCCTGCTGAACGTGCGTGAAGGCGGTCAGGATCAGGATGGCAACACCTGGTTCACCTACCACACCGTCGGCGGCAAGCTGAAATCCCTGGAGGAAACCGCGGTGAAGATGGGTGAAAAACCCAAGACCAACCTGGAGCTCTCCTGCCGCACCTACAACCGCCTGGAAAACGGCGTGCCGGTGATCGACATCGACGTGCGCACCCAGAAGTTCGTGCTCAACGGCGTCGACATCCTCGGTGATGCCCGTCGTGCGGTGCTGATGCCGTAAGCCTCGGCCAAAGGCAATCACAAAACCCTGTGGGAGTGGGTAAACCCCGCTCCCGCAAGGGATTGCAACACCCCTCAAGAATCACCAAGGAATTCATACATGTCGTGGATGCCACCCAAGCATGAACTGTTGTCGCCGATTACCGGCGACGACGGCTCGCAGATCGAATCGATTCAGCTCAAGCCGCTGTTCTACGCCGCCCAGAAAGAAGCGCTGGAACGCGCAGGCGACGATGAAGACGACCAGTTCTTCGAACTGGCGCTGCTGGCCACCGGCTTGTCGGTCAAGGAACTCGACCAGCTCAAGCGCCCGGACTACGTGACCATCGCGCATTACGTGCACGAATTCTCGACCCGTCCGGCGTCGTTCTTTCTCGAACAGGTCGAAGACGCGGAACAGTCCGATGATCCCGACCAGGTGCAACTGCTGTTGCCGCTCGCCGTCACTGGCCGCACCGTGACTTCGCTGAGCCTGGAAATGCCGGCGCTGCGGGCTACCAAAGTGATGAAGAAACTGAAAACGGCCAAGGAACGCGCCGAGTTCATCACCGCCCATTGCACCGGCCTGATGATCCCCGATCTGGCCCTGTTGAGCGTGCCGGACTGGACGCAATTGCAGGTGCGCATCGACGATTTTTTAAACCAGCCGGCGGCCTTCTTTCAGAACGCGACATCGAAGTAATCCTCGATATCGTGCCGCTCATTTACCCGGTAAGTGAAGCGGAAATTCTGGAGTGGGACGCCGAAAAGGCGTTGCGCCGCTACGACATAGCGATCACTCGCCTTGGCGTGAAAAAGGAGTAGAGCGGCATGGCAGATACGAAGTATGCGCCGATGCTCGCCGGCGAGAATGGAAGCATGGCGTTGGGCAACGTCAGCCTGACGGGTGGATCGATAGCACCCGAAAGCCTCGGCACACCGCTGGTGGATTTGAGCCTGGCACTGGCCATGGCCAGTGCCGATATCCGTTTGCTGACCCAGGAACAGGTCAAGCTTCGAGAAGTGCTGGCCGCCCAACAGTCGTTATTCAAGGCTGGCACTGCAGCACCTGCGACGAGCGAGCCGAAGTCCAAACTCAAGGCAGAGGTAGAGCAGCGTTCACCGCTCAAGTTCATGCAGGCCTCAATGGCCAACCAAATGGCACTGCTTGAGCTCAATCAGATCGTGAAGCTGGACAAGGATCAACTTCGGGCGCTGTCACAAGACACCCAGAAGATGACCAGTGACAAGCAGGTCGCTCCGAGCGGGGCGACCGCTGTGGATCTGCTGAAGGTTCAACTGGCAGCGGCCAGGTCCGGTGTTGGCGAAGGTCTTGAAGGCAAGGCGAAAGCCGACGCTCTGACCGGATTTGCTCGCGACGCCGCCATCAACGCCTCGGCATTCGGTGTTGATGTAAAAACGGCTAGCGAAATGATGCTGGCGTGGCAGTCGGCGATGAAACTTGATCGCACGCAAAGCCAGCGGTTGGCCGATGCGACCAACTTTCTGGGACACAGCGGGCTGGATGCCAAAGCCGCCGACATCGGCTCCGTTGTTCAGAGCTCCGGCGAAAAAGCGATGGCCACGGGGCTCAAACCTGAACAGATTGCTGCATTGGCCGCCGCTTTTCTCAACAGTGGCGCAGACAAGGCCAGTGCCGGCGCCGGGCTGAATGCGTTCACCGCGGTACTGGCCAAGGGCGAGGCAGCGACACAAGAGCAGCGCGCTGCCTGGGCACAGTTGGGCGTTGAAGGCCTGACACCAGAGACCGTGGCCAGCGGAATGCGCACGGACGCCCCGGCGACTATCAATCAGTTATTGGAAGCGCTCAAGGGCAAATCAGACGAGAAAGAGCGGGCGTCACTGACGAAGGCTCTCTTCGGTAACGATGATGCGATCGTTAAATTGCTGAACAAGCCTGAGGACGTGCAGAAGGCGTTTTCTCTGGTTCCTGGCCAGGACCCGAAGTCGGAATCGAAACCCGGGTACGTTGGTTCTGTGGCCAAAACGGCCACGGAGCTGGGTGAGACTTCACAAGGGCGATGGAATGCGCTCGACGGGACTGTGACCCGATTGACCACGGCTCTGGGTGGCTCACTGACCAATCTGTTTGATGGTGTGGTGGTCGGTCTGGACGTTGTAGCCGGTGGAATAAGCAGCTTTGCCGAAGAGCAACCAAAGGCCACGGCAGCCCTGCTCGCACTGGTAGGGGTGATCGCTGTTTCCCGGGGGGCGCAAATCAAGGTTGCGATGGCTTCGGCCATGCGTAATGCAGCAACGAAGCTTCTGGTGACGGCGGGGGCGGGTCCCATCATCGATGTGGTGGATCGTGCAGCCGGCGTTGGACCCGACGGCAAACCTGTTGCTGCTGGATCTACCGATAACGCCTCTGCCAATTCGCCTGAGCAAAAGACGAAAAAGTCGAAGAAGGGAGGGAAGGCAAAGTCCGGTGCGAAGGCGGATGTGAAGTTGGCTGCGAATGTGGATGCGTCGCCTCAGACATGGGGCAGTCGCTTTAAAGACGCGAACAGCGCAGCCAAAGGATTTACCAAGTCCAATGCGCTTTTGACGTTGGTCACTGCGGTTCCCGATGTGATCAAAGGCGTAGAGGATGGCGACAACAAAGCGGTCGGCGGAGCAATCGGCTCGGCGGGCGGAAGCCTGGCGGGCGGCTATGCCGGCGCCGTGGCAGGCGCGATGATCGGCAGCTTCGTTCCCATTATCGGCACCGCGATCGGTGGCTTGGTGGGCGGCATCATCGGCAGCACCGCGGGCAGCGTAGGTGGTTCGTGGCTAGGCGAAAAACTTGCCCCCGAATCAGAAAAGGACAAGCTCGCTCCGCCAGCTGAAATCGCCAAGGACCTGTCCGCGGCGCAAATGCAAACACCAACGCCGACTCCGCTATTCACCTACGCCCCTTCAGTTCATGTCAGCGGCAGCGAACTGGTTAGTTCCGAGAAAGTCGGCACGATGCTTTCGCAGGTACTGGAGTCGCACTTCAATTCTCAATTTGTCCCGGGTGTGGCTACCAATGCCCTCGCCACTCGCCGTGATGCAGCCCTGACCGATGGAGTCGCCTGATGAAACAACAAATGGCATTGGGCAGTTTCATCTTCGGACTGTCCCGGGATTTTGCGTACAGCACGCTGTCGCGAAAATCCGAGGGTGGCTGGACCGAGTTGCAGATCCTCAACAGCAAACCCAGATCCCATCAGACAGGACAGAAGCCTGAAACCCTGACTATCTCCGGCACCTCGATGTACGCCGTGGGGATGGAGCGGCTCGATGAGCTGCGTGCGCTGCAAGCGTTGCGAGTACCGCTGCCGTTGATTGACGGCATCGGCCGCAACTGGGGTTTGTGGCGGATCAACAGCATCGACGAAAACCAGAGCGAGGTCATCGATGACGGCACCGCGATGGTGATCAAGTGGGTCATCGGATTGTCGGAGTTCAACAATGCGTAAGGTACGAAGCGTGGCCGGTGATTCGGTGAATCTTTTGCTGTACCGCGAAACCGGTCGCAGCGATGACAGCGCCGAAGAAGCACTCTGGACACTCAACCCGACCCTGGCCGAGCACGGTCCGATCCTGCCGGCAGGTGTCTGGGTGACGCTGCCGGAGCTCGACTCGAAACCGGCTGCGATCAAACCGGTTCTGGCCTGGGATTAAGGAGGCTGCATGGCACAGGGATTTACGCCGGCGATCGAAATCTACGGCGCCCACAAGGACCTGCTGAACCAGCGCCTGATCAGTTGGGAACACATCGATGCCGCCGGCATGGAGTCCGATCAACTGACGCTGGTGCTCGACCTGGAAGGCCTTGAAGGCTTGCCGAGCCTGGGCGGAACCATCGGCCTGCAGGTGGGGTATCTGGAGACCGGGCTGGTCGAAAAGGGCCAGTTCAAGATCACTCGACTGACACCGACGCTGTTCCCGCTGCGTCTGACGCTGGTAGCGACCGCCGCGCCTTTCAGCGGCAAGGACGAAACCGGATTCAAGGAACGGCGCACGGCCAGTCATGGCCCCACGACGCTTGGCGGGCTGTTTCGCAAACTGGTTGAGCCGCACGGTTTCTCGCCACGGGTGGATCCCGAACTGGCGCTGATCAGGATTGCTCATGTCGACCAGTCGAACGAAACCGACATGGGCTTCATCACGCGCCTGGCGAAAAAGTACGACGCGGTGGCCAAGCCGTTCAACGACCTCTACGTACTGGCGAAACCGGCGCAGCTCAAAAACCTGTCGGGCCAGGTGATACCCAACGTCATGCTGTTGGTGACCCACAACAATCGGCCGGGCGATCACGCCTTCATCAGCGCCACGCTGGAAGAGACCGCCCGCACCCAGAATCAGGGTTGCAAAGTCTGCTGTTGGGACGCCAATGCCGGCAAGCAAGTGGAAGTGAAAACCGGCTCGGCGCCCTACAAGGTCATTCGTCAGAAACAGGCCAGTGTGGAAGAAGCCAAGGCCATCGGCGAAGCCGAAGTGCGCAAGATGCTGCGCGAGAAATACACGCTGAAAGTCACCTGCCCGGGTGATCCGCTATTGGTTGCCGAAGGCCTGCTGGTGCTCGATGACACCTGGCCCGACTTCATGCGCGGTCGCTGGTCGATCGAGAAGGTCACTGCCAGCGGCAAACCCGAAGAAAGCTATCGCTGCCTGATCGAAGCCAACGGCCGGGATCCCGAAGCAAAAGCCAAGGACTGATCCCCCGGTCTCACCGCCACACACATCACCGTGGCCACTCACACATCCTGGAACGCTCCCCATGAAGATCTCCCCGATCCTCACGCAGCTGCGTGCGCAATGCCCAAGCCTTGCCGGCCATATCGCGACAGGTGTCGACCTGGCGCTGCTGCAAGGCGACCCGAATCTGCCGATGCCCTCGGCCCATGTTTTACCGCTGGCCGACGTGGCCAGCGTCAGCACTGCACAGAACTCCCCCAGCCAACCGATCCGCGACCGCTTCGAAATCATCCTGGCACTGGATGCCACGGACGCCACAAAAGCGCTGGATCTGTTGCACGACCTGCGCGCCGAACTGTGGCGCGCGCTGGTGGGGTTCAAACCCGCGAACGACTACAGCGCCATCGTTTATGACGGCGGCGAAGCGGTATCGATCAACAGCAGCCGCGCGTTCTACCGGCTGCGCTTTTTTGCCGAGTTCCAGCTCGGCCGCAATCTGCCAAGTCAGCCTGCGGAGAGTTGGCACGAACGTGAACTGGACGGTTTGTCGTCCTTTACCGGGGTCACCGTGCGGGTCGATGCGATCGACCCGGCCGACCCCAACCTGAAACGCCCGGGCCCTGACGGGCGCGTGGAAATGACTTTCTCTGGAGACGTAACCCCATGAGCAACCGCATCACCGTAGTGCCGGCCGCCGGCCGTGCCGTGCCGGACCCGGAAGCAGGCGACCTGCTGCCACTGGAAGGCCGTGAAGTGCTGGACAGCGCCTGGTGGCGCCGGCGTCTGGCCGACGGCGATATCACCCTCAAAACCGCAACAGCTAAACAAAAGGGAGCCAAATAATGGCGATCGGATTCAGCAACATCCCTGCGGACATTCGTGTACCGCTGTTCTATGCCGAAATGGACAACTCGGCCGCCAATAGCGCGTCCTCGTCCATGCGCCGCCTGATCGTGGCGCAGGTCAACGACAACATCGCTCCGACTGAAGTCGGCAAACTGGTGCTGGTCTCCAGCGTGGCGCTGGCCAAGAGCATTGGCGGCCAGGGTTCGATGCTCGCTTCGATGTACGAGACCTTCCGCAAGGCCGACCCGATCGGTGAGATCTGGTGCCTGCCGCTGCACAACGCCACCGGCGCCATCGCCAAAGGCGTGCTGACCCTGACCGGCACCGCGACTCAGGCGGGCGTGCTCAACCTGTATGTCGGCGGTGTCCGCGTCCAGGCCACCGTGGTCAACGGTGCCACCGCTGCCCAGGCGGCCACCGCCCTGGCACAGAAAATCAACGCCACCGCCGATCTGCCGGTGAGCGCAGCCGCCGCCGAAGGCGTCGTCACTCTGAACGCCAAATGGACCGGCGAGAGCGGCAACGATATCAGCCTGCAATTCAATCGCCTGGGCAAGAGCAACGGCGAAGAAACCCCAGCCGGTCTGACCACCGCCATCACCGCCATGACCGGCGGCGTCGGTGTGCCTGACCAGGTTGAAGCGGTTGCCGCACTGGGCGACGAGCCGTTCGAATTCATCGCGCTGCCATGGTCCGACCTGGCCACCCTCAACACCTGGCAAGCGGTGATGGATGACAGCACCGGTCGCTGGTCGTGGGCCAAGCAACTGTTCGGTCACGTCTACAGCGCCAAGCGCGGCACCGTCGGCACTCTGGTGGCAGCCGGTCAGGCTCGCAACGACCAGCACATGACCATTCAGGCGCTGGAGCCGGGCGTTCCGCAACCGGTGTGGGTACAAGCCGCCGCACTGGCTGCGCGCACTTCGGTGTTCATCTCGGCCGACGCCAGCCGTCCGACCCAGAGCGGCAGCCTGCCGGGCGTCGATCCGGCTCCGGCCAGCGAGCGCTTCACCCTGACCGAGCGTCAGTCGCTGCTCAACTACGGCATTGCCACCGCGTACTACGAAGGCGGTTACGTGCGCATCCAGCGCTCGATCACCACCTACCAGAAGAACGCTTACGGCCAGGCTGACAACTCGTACCTGGACAGCGAAACCATGCACCAGTCGGCGTTCATCGTGCGTCGTCTGCAAAGCGTGATCACCAGCAAGTACGGTCGCCACAAACTGGCTTCCGACGGCACCCGCTTCGGCGCCGGCCAGCCGATCGTCACCCCGGCGACCATTCGCGGTGAGCTGATCGCCCAGTACGCCAAGCTCGAACTCGAAGGCCACGTGGAAAACGCCGAGCTGTTCGCCGAGCACCTGATCGTCGAACGCGACGTGCAGGACCCGAGCCGCGTGAACGTGCTGTTCCCGCCGGATTACATCAACGGTCTGCGCGTGTTCGCACTGCTCAACCAGTTCCGTCTGCAGTACGACGACGTCGCCTGATCGGCTCGTTTGACACTGTGATTTCAGCCCACCTTGCGTGGGCTTTTTATTTGAAGGGAGTAACACCATGGGTCAACTGATTGCAGGCACCTGCTACGTCAAGGTCGACGGTGCACAACTGACTATCAATGGCGGCTGCGAAGCCCCGCTGATGGCCGTCAAACGCGAAACCGTCGTGCCGGGTTTCTACAAGGAAACCGACATCGCGCCATCGTTCAAGGTGACCGCGCTGCACACCGCCGACTTCCCGCTGAAGAAGCTGATCGAAGGCACCGACATCACCGTCACCTGCGAATTCAGCAACGGCAAAGTCTACGTACTGGCCGGTGCCTACCTGGTCGAAGAACCCGTCTCCAAAGGCGATGACGCCACCATCGAACTGAAATTCGAAGGCATCAAGGGGACCTGGCAATGAGCGGCGCCGTGAAGCTTCAGGTTGCGATCGAAGCTCACGGCGAGCCCCTGACCGAACTCGTCCTGCGCCGTCCGACGGTGCAGGAGGTGCGAGCGATCAAGGCGCTGCCGTACAAGATCGACAAGAGCGAAGAGGTCAGCCTCGACATGGACGTGGCGGCCAAATACATAGCCGTGTGCGCCGGCATTCCGCCGTCGTCGGTCAACCAGCTGGATCTGGCTGACCTCAACGCGCTGAGCTGGGCCGTTGCGAGTTTTTTCATGAGTGCGGCGTCGGAGCCATCACCGACCTGATTTCGGTCGCCTATGACCTGGCCTGGTTCTGGAAGGTTGACCCCGAACAGATGATGGCCAGGCCACTGGATGTGCTTCGCGAATCGCTGGAGCACGCGCAACGGATCAATGCGATGCAGCAGGTGCAGTGATGGCTAATACACAATTGAGCCTGATCCCGCAGAACTTCCCCGTCACGGTCAACATGCTCGTGGTGCTCAAGGGCGCCGAGAAAATGGAGGCCGAGATGAAGGGGCTGCGCGGCAAGGTCGCAGCATTCAAGAAAAGCATGGAAGACAGCGGCCTCGAGCCGCTGGACGTCGCCGGATTCATCTCCGAAGGTGGGCTGCTCAAGCCGTTCCAGGACGGCATCAAAAAGGCCATCGAAGCGCAGGATGCACTGGCGAAAAAAGCAAGGGCGAACAAGGGGCTGAAAGTCCCCAAGGTTGTCCACGGCGAAACCTCGGCCAACCTCGAGAAATTCAACGAGGCGCTGGACAAGATTTCGCTGAATATCGGTCAGGCGCTATTGCCGGCCGTCAACGGTATCGTCACGGCGCTGACGCCGGTGATCACCTCGATCGGCCAGTTCGTCGCGAACAACCCGTATCTCGTCGAAGGACTGGCGGCTGCGGCCGTGGCGTTCACGGTAGTGACGGTCGGTGCGATGGGGCTGGTTGCAGTGCTGGGGATCCTGACGTCACCGATCGGCCTGATCGCTGCGGCCATTGCTGCAGCGGTGGCAGTCATCGTGATTGGCGCGCGGCTGATTACCGACAACTGGGGAACGATCAGCGGATTCTTCAGCGAGACCTGGCAATCGCTCAGCGCTTCGACCCGTCGCGGTATCGACAAGGTTCAAAAAGGCTGGGACGAAATGGCATCGGGCGCGAAGCTGAAATTCGACTCGATGCAAGCCTCGGCCAAACAGAAGTGGGAAGAAATGAAGGCTGACGCCGTTGCCGGTGCCAGTCGTCTTGCAGAGGGTGCGACCGCGCGCCTGAATGCGTTCGGGGCGATGATGGGCGAGCTGTGGGATTCGGCTGGCGCTGTCGTCAAGGATTACTGGAACGACACCGTCGCAGGTAGCGTCGCCGGCCTGGAAGCACTGAAAGCCAATCTGTATACCTCGCCCAAGGCGAAACTCGCCGAGGTCTGGGGTGCGACGGCAACGGTATTCAGCGAATTCTGGGACAGCGCGGCAGCAAAAGCCGCGACTGGAATGGAAGCACTGAAGGCCAATCTGTACACCTCGCCCAAGGCGAAACTGGCCGAGGTCTGGGGTGCGACGGCAACGGTATTCGGTGAGTTCTGGGACAGCGCGGCAGCAAAGGCCGCGACTGGCATGGAAGCGCTGAAGGCCAATCTGTACGCCTCGCCGAAGGCGAAGCTGGCCGAAGTCTGGGATTCCACGCAAACGGTATTCAGCGGGTTCTGGAACCGTGCAGCTACCAGCGCGACCACCGGTTGGGCCACGCTCAAGGCAACGTTCGACGGCTCGCTGGCCGACAGATTTTCCGGCGTGTGGGGTTCGGCTCAGGGAATGTTCTCCGGTGTGCTGGACAACATGAGAGCAACGGCTTCAGCCGGTTGGGAACAAATGAAGTCGACGTTCTCCTGGTCGCCGTTCAGCCTGATTCAAAGCAACTGGCAACCGCTGGGCGAGGTGTTTTCTGCGCTCTGGGATGTGCTGCGGGCGAGTGCGCTGACGCTGAAAAGCGAGTTCCAGAACCTGTTCAACTTCTCGCCGATGGAATCGGCGGTGGCACAGTGGGACGGTTTGAAAGGCTACTTTTCCGGTTTGTGGGCATCGTTGACCACAGAGGCACTGGCGGTCGCGAACGCCTTCGGCACGCTGTTCAGCCAATCGCCGATGGAATCGATCAAGCAAGCCTGGGAGCCGATTCTCGGCTGGTTCAGCGAACTGTGGGCAAAACTGCAAAGTGTCGTCGCACCCATCCGGGAATTGCTCAATGGCAATCTTTCCGGCGTTGTGGCGACGATTACCGGACAGTCCCCGGCGGCTGCTTCCGCCTCGTCGGCAATGACCAGTTCTGTGCCGCAATCCTCCAGCGCCCTGATCCAGCAAAGCGCCGCCAACAACCGCACGCAACTCGAAGGCGGCCTGACGGTGCGCTTCGAAAATGCGCCGGCGGGGCTGCGCACCGATCAACCGCAAACCAATCAACCGGGGCTGGCGCTCAGTTCGCGCATCGGCTATCGCTCGCTCTCCATGGGAGGTTCCAATGAACTGGCGTGACCGTTTGTTGCCGGCATCCTTTCGCGGTGTCGGTTTCTGGATCGACCAGGCGAAAACCCCGGTCGGTCGCAAGGGGCAGTTGCACGAGTACCCGCAACGCGACCTGCCGTTTTTCGAGGACCTCGGCCAGCAGGCCAAGACCCACGATCTGACGGCGTTCATCATCGGTGCCGATTGCCTGGAGCAGCGCGACAAGCTGCTCCAGGCCCTGGAGCAGGGCAGCGGCGAACTGGTGCATCCGTGGCTCGGGCGCTTGCAGGTCAAGGTCGGCGAGTGCGACATGACTCATACCCGCCAGGACGGCGGGATGGTGACGTTCAGCCTGAAGTTCTACCCGGACCGACCGCTGCCGTTTCCGACGGCGACGGTCAGCACGCAAAAAGTCCTGCTGATCAAGGCCGACGGTTTGCTCGGTTCGGCGGTGGCGCGCTTCGAACAGGCGATGACCCTGATCAAGGCGGCGCGGATCGGCATCGCCAATCTGCGCAACAGCCTTACCGGTGTGTACGACGTGATCAAGGAGCAGCTCAAGCCGCTGATCGCGCAGTACAAGCAGATCACCGAGCTGGTCAGGGCCGTCAAGGAACTGCCCAAGGACGTGGCGGCGGAGTTCAAGGGGTTGCTCGGCGATATCAAGGAGCTGAAGGCATTCGCGAAGGAGGGCTACCGTGGCGTGATTGCCGACGTGTCCCAACAGATCGAAGCCATCCGCAAGGCCGATGCGCCGAAAATCACCACCGGCAAGGACACCAACGCCGCCGCGCAAGCGATGGCCAATCTGGTGCAGGACACCCTGATCGTCAAAGTGGCGCAATGGGTGGCCTCGATGCCGGTGGCGTCGACGCCGGTGAAGCTCAGCTCGACGCCCTCGCTGGACCAGCAGTCGAAGCAGCCGGTCAGCCGTCAGGAAGTGCCGGTCACGGATGATCTGCAAACGCTGCAAAAAGCGTTGAACGAAGTGCTGCAAATGGCTCAGGACAAGGCCGAACCCGGGCACTACCAGGCCATCGGCGATCTGAAGGAGGCGCTGAATGGGCACTTCAAGGCTGTGGCTTCGTCCGGTGTGCGACTGGTCAGCAAAACCTTCCAGGAAACCTTTCCGGCATTGGTCGTCGCCTACCAGCAGTTTGGCGACGCCACCCGGGTGACCGAGGTCATTCAGCGCAACGGTCTGTCTCATCCGGGGTACTTACCCAACGAAGTCAAGGTTTCCCGGGAGTGAGCCATGAACGAGACTGACAACCGCGTCACGCTGACCGTCAATAACATGGAATACGGCGGCTGGAAAAGCGTGCAGATCACCGCGGACCTGGAGCGCCAGTTCCGCACCTTCAAACTCGACATCACCTGGCAATGGCCGGGGCAGACCGTGGATCAGCGGATCAAGGCCGGCGACCCGTGCGAAGTACGGATCGGCAAGGATCTGGTGCTCACCGGTTATGTGTTCAAGGCCCCGATCAGCTATGACGGGCGGCAGATCAGCCTGAGCATCGAAGGCAGTTCCAAGACCCAGGATCTGGTCGATTGTGCGGCGCGAAACATTCCCGGCCAATGGCAGGAACAGCCGCTGTTGAACATCGTCCAGGCCCTGGCCGGGGAGTACACGCAGTTTGTGGTCAACGAAATTCCCGAGACCGCACGCCTGAGCAAACACACCATCGTTCCGGGTGAAACGGTGTTTCAGTCGATCGACCGTTTGCTCTCGCTGTACCGGGTGTTTTCCACCGATGACGCCGAAGGCAGGCTGGTGCTGGCCAAACCGGGCAGCGGCGGCCGCGCCAGCGATGCGCTGGAGCTGGGCAAGAACATTCTCTCGGCCAATGCGCCGATGGATCACAGCCAGGTGTTCTCCGAATACCGGGTGATCGGCCAGCAAAAGGGCAACGACAAGAAGAGCGGGGCAGCGGTCAGCGAGGTTGAATCCAGCGCGACCGACCTGAGCTTCAAGCGTCGGCGCACGACGATCATCAACGAAGGCTCGCAACTGACGTTCGAACTGGCCCAGCAACGGGCCCAGTGGGAAAGCGCCACGCGCATGGGGCGGGCGCTGACTACCACTTATCAGGTACAGGGCTGGCGCCAGTCCAACGGCGATCTGTGGCGCCACAACACGCTGGTGAAGGTCAAGGATCCGGTACTCGGTTTCGATGGCGACATGCTGATCTCCAAAGTGACGTATTCGCTGTCGGCGCAAGGCTCGGTGACCACGCTGCAAGTGGCACCGCCGCATACCTTCGACGCCAATCCGACCCCACCGAAAAAAGCCTGAGCCGGCACCTCCCTCCAAGGAAACCCTATGAGCCTACTGACACGCCTGCTGGCGCGCGGCACTGTCGTGCTCGCCAATTCGGCATCCAAGCTGCAATCGCTGCAAATGCGCCTCACCGCCGGTGAAGTGAACGACGACATGGAGCACTTCGAACCCTACGGTTTCACCAGCCACCCGCTGGCCGGTGCCGAAGGCGTCGTCACGTTTCTCGGCGGCGACCGTTCTCACGCCATCGCCCTGGTGGTCGCCGACCGCCGTTACCGCCTGCAATCGCTGGCGGCCGGCGAGGTGGCGATCTACACCGACGAGGGCGACAAAATTCACTTCAAGCGCGGGCGGATCATCGACATCGAAACCGCCACGCTCAACATCCGCGCCACCACCGCCGTGAACTTCGAGACGCCGGTGATCAACCAGACCGGCAAGATCGTTTCCAAAGGCGATCAAGTGGCCGGCGGCATCAGCCAGATCAAGCACGTGCATGTCGGCGTGCAGGCAGGCAGTGGCCAGACCGGCGCGCCGGCAGGAGGTCAGTGATGCTTTTCAGTCAGAACCTCCACGCCGCGCTGACCCGTGCGGTGCTGATCAGCCTGTTCACCTGGCGCCGCGCCGCCGACGACGATGCCCTCGACGACGAGGAGCGTTTCGGCTGGTGGGGCGACACCTTTCCCACCGTGGCCGACGATCGTATCGGCTCGCGGCTGTGGCTGCTGCGCCGGGTCAAGCTGACCCGCCAGACCCAGATGGACGCCGAGTTCTATGCCCGCGAAGCCTTGCAATGGCTGATCGACGACGGCCATTGCAGCGCCATCGACATCATCAGCGAACGCCTCGACGCCCAGCGCCTGAACCTGCGCACGGTCCTGACCCTGGCCGACGGCGAACGCCTGGACATCAACCCCGATAACAGTTGGCAGGTGATCTATGCCGTTTGAAACCCCTTCGCTGCCGGTGCTGATCAAGCGCACCCAAAGCGACCTGGCCGGCGATTCGCTGCGCCAGTCCGATGCGCAAGTCCTGGCCCGCACACTCGGCGGCGCCGCTTATGGTCTGTACGGCTACCTCGACTGGATTGCCGAGCAGATCCTGCCCGACACCGCCGACGAGTCGACCCTGGAACGCATCGCCGCGCTGCGCCTGAACCAGCCGCGCAAACCGGCGCAGGTCGCCACCGGCAACGTCAGCTTCAACGCGACGGCGGGCGCGGTGCTGGACGCCGATACGTTGCTGCAGGCGAGTGATGGCCGCACGTTCAAAGTCACTGCCGCGCGCACCACCGTCAATGGCGTCAACAGCACCAGCATCGCCGCGCTGGATGCCGGCAGTCTGGGTAACGCCGAGGCCGGGCTGGCGTTGACGCCGGTGCAGCCGATCGCCGGTGTGGTCAGCAACAGTTTTGTGGTGCTGGCGCCCGGACTGAACGGTGGCGTGGCACGTGAAAGCCTGGAGTCGTTGCGCTCGCGGGTGATCCGTTCCTATCGCGTGATCCCCCACGGCGGTTCCGCCAGCGACTATGAAACCTGGGCGCTGGAAGTGCCGGGCGTGACGCGGGCCTGGTGTCGGGGTGGCCTGCTCGGGCCGGGCACCGTGACGGTGTTCATCATGCGTGATGAAGATCCGCAACCGGTGCCCAACGACGAACAGTTGGCGGAAGTTCAGGACTACATCGAACCGCTGCGTCCGGTGACCGCGCAAGTGCAGGTGCAGCGACCGATTCAAGTGCCGGTGGTGTACCGCTTTAAGAGTGTCAACCCGGACACCACCGCTGTGCGCGCCGCCGTTGAAGCGCAATTGCGCGACCTGCACAACCGTGAAGCCGATCTGGGTGTGCCGTTGCTGATCAGCCATATCCGCGAAGCCATCAGCAGCGCCGGCGGTGAGTACGATCACACCTTGACCGCACCGGCCGCTGACGTGCCTGCCGGTCAAAGCGAACTGCTCACCTTCGGAGGTTGCGTATGGGGGGCATAAGATCCGCTGCGCAATATCAGGCGCAGCTTCGCGCACTGCTGCCCAGTGGCCCGGCATGGGATCCGGAGCGCGTGCCGGAGCTCGAGGAAGTGCTGGAAGGCGTCGCCGTCGAACTGGCGCGCCTCGACGCTCGCGCCGCCGACCTGCTCAACGAGATGGACCCGGCCGGCGTCAGCGAACTGGTGCCGGACTGGGAACAGGTGATGAACCTGCCCGACCCGTGCCTCGGCGCCACGCCGCTGTTCGACGACCGTCGCCTCGCGGTGCGCCGCCGCTTGCTGGCGGTCGGCAGCCAGGCCGTCGGTTATTACCTGGAAATCGCCAAAAGCCAAGGTTACCCCAACGCCACCATCACTGAACTCGAAGCTCCGCGCATGGGCCGTTCGCGTTTCGGCGCGGCGCACTGGGGCACCTGGGAAGCGCAGTTCATGTGGACACTCAACACCGGCGGCCGGCTGTTGCTCGGACGGCGCTTCGGCGCGAGTTACTGGGGCGAACGCTTCGGCGTGAATCCGGGCTCGGCGCTGGAATGCCTGATCCACCGGGCGGCACCGGCGCATACCAAGGTGCACATCAATTATGACTAGGGAATAACGCAATGGATTATCCGAAGAGTGTCCCCAGCGCCGGTCTGGTGAACGGGAAATTTATCGATGAAAACCCGCTGACCGGGACGCCGGGATCGCTGATCCCCGCTGACTGGGGCAACGGCGTCACGCAAGAAATCATCAATGTGATCAAGGCCGGGGATCTGACCCCGGACGAGAAGAAATACGATCAGTTGCTCCAGGCGATTCAGAGCGTTTCGGCCAAGGGCTGGAATCAGGATCTGGCGTTGCCTTTGGCAGCGTTGCCGTTGCCAACGGTTGCCACGACGGATGCGCGGATGCCGATTACGCCGGCGGCCGCATCGACCAGTGGCGGGCGAGTGTCGGTGCCGGCGGGTGTTTACGTCAGCATCGGTCAGGAAGTGCTGGCGGGGCAGTTGGGACGTTCGCGTACGTTCACCACTCAGGCCTGGAGCAGCGCCGATCTGCTGCCGAGTTCGGGTTACTTTCTGCGGGCCCAGGTGGTGGGTGGTGCGCTGACGTTCTACATGCAGCGCGGGACGATCTACGACGCTGCTCCGGAGGGCCTGAAGGGAACCGTGAACGGTGCGGCAGGTGGTGGTTTTCAGTCCACGCCGCTGGACATCTGTCTGGCGTGGGTGGTGACCGCAGGACCTGGATCGGTGCCGATTGTCAGGCCGATCTACAACCGTAACCGGTTGTCCTGGACTCAGGTGGTCAATGGCAATGGCGTGGTCTATCTGCCGCTCGACGCTCATGCGCGAACAGCGCGTCTGGTGGTCGGTAATCCGACCCCACACCCGACGGCTATCACTGGTGTGTCGTTTGCACCGGGCGGCTGGCTGGGAGGGAATTACTGTTTCCTCAATCCGACTATCAGTACGTCCAATAATTGGGACGGTTGGGGAACGGCAGGCGCATCGGTGGGAATCTTCACCAGTAACGTCGTCAACGACACCACGCTTTCAACGTTGACGGCCGGTTTCGATCACTCGGAACTGCGTTCGCTGTGGCAGGTATATCAAGCCGAGCACACCTGGAACGCAGGGAATGCCGCCAGTGACGAATTGCTATTCGGGATGGGGATCAAAAGCTTTTCTCAAACCGATTATTCGAACGGTATCGCAGTCAATTTCACGGCGGCGGTGAATGTGCATTTGTCTTGGGAGTTGATCCGATGAACATCATTCAGGAACTGCATCAGTTCGAAGACGGCTTGCGTCCGGTACCACCTTCTGCGGCCCATGACTGGGACGGTGAGCAATGGCTTGCCAGCGCTGACAAAGCCGCGTTACTGGAACAGCAGGAAACCGAACGCCTTTGCGCCAATGTCGATACCGCCGCCGACAGCGCGCGCACCGCACTGGCCGGCGATCCGCTCAAAGCCCTGGAATACGCCCAGGCTGCCATCGACGCGCAGGCGTTTCAGGACGCCGGTTATCCAAAAAAGGAAGTGCCGCTGTCCGTCGCTGCTTGGGTCGCCAAGGGCCGTTCGGCGAAGCAGTCCGCCGAGCAGATTCTCGACAAGGCCGCCCAGCTCAGCGACAGCCTGCTGACCCTGCGCACCTTGCGCCTGAAAGCCAAGAACCAGATTCGCACTTGCGCGAGCAAAGGCCAGATGGATCAGGCCCGAGCTGCCGCCGATGAGGCGCTGCAGGCCATTCGTGAACTGACCGCCAACCCGGCCTCGTAACCGCAATCGCATCACCCAAGCCCACTTCGTTGTGGGCTTTTTATTTTCAGGAACAGAAACGTTTGCCTCGTGGCGAAAGCTTGCGCGCGGCCACGTTTCATTTGTCATTACAGAGGAACGAGCACCCATGGATTACCCAAAAAGTGTCCCCAGCGTCGGACTGGTCGATGGCCGCTTCGTCGATGAAAACCCGGTGGCGGGAACGCCCGGGTCGTTGATTCCGGCGGTGTGGGGCAACAGCGTTACACAAGAGATTCTCAACGTGATTGCCGGCGCCGGGCTGACAGCCACCGAGGCCGATACCGGTCAGTTGCTCAAAGCCATTCAATCGATTGTCGGCAATGGCAGTCCGATGCGTTCGGTGGTCACCGGGCTGGCGGCTTCCAAGGCGCTGACGGCGCAAGAACTGGGACTGGTCTTGATCGACAGCAGCCCCGCGTCCATGACGGTGACATTGCCACCGGCCGGCGTTGCGCTGGGTGTGCGCGATGTGATCGTGCGCCGTGTGGACAACAGCGGTAATCGGCTCGTTGTCCAGACGTCCGACACCGACAGGATTCGTTTTCACACGCACCTTTCCGCCAGTGGGTATCCCTTCCTGGTACTGATGGGCAACGGTGACTGGTGGCATCTGCGCAGTGACGGAGCAGGTAGCTGGTGGCCGGTCGGTCGCTGTGACAACAGCGCTTTGGGCCGGCCGTTTTTTGAAACCACCACGACCCTCAATCCGGGAGGCTACGGCGTTCCGAACGGTGATCTTTTCAAGCGCTCCGAATGGCCCTGGCTATGGGATTTCGCTCGCACATCCGGGGCATTGACGACCGAAGCGGCCCGAGCGGGCATGGAGGGCGGCTGGACCAGTGGTGACGGCGCCACGAACTTCCGGATTCCCGAGATTCGCGGCGAGTTTCTGCGGGTACTCAGTGAAGGCAGAAACATCGATCCCGGGCGAACGGCCGGTAGCCTGCAATCGCACTCCTTGCAGAGCCACAACCACTATCTGCCGACGGGCACGGGAGCCAACTACAAACCGGCCCCGGGGATTCCGGATGGCGTCTGGGACGTAGGCACCAACGTCAACTTTTCACCGACCACCACAACCGTGGCGACAACCTATCCCAACCCCGCATTCGACTCCGATACGTACATCGGCAACATCGGCAACTTTTCGAGCGAAACCCGACCGCGAAACATCGCCTTTCCTGCGCGTATCAAACTGATCTGAGGTGCACATGTTCAATTACCTGATAGACGACAGCGGTGCGCTGACCGGGCCTGTGGAGTTTCCGCTCGTGCCGGGGATCGGCCTGCAACTGCCGAGCAATGCCGTCACGCTGAACCTCGAACTCTCCCCGGCCCCCGAGGGCTTCGCCTGGGCCTATGACAACGGATCCCTGCAACAGCGGGTCGATTGTCGCGGCGATGTTTTTCGCACCGATACAGGACAGCGGGAAACCTGGACTGCGCTGGGCGAATTGCCGCAAGGGTTCACCCGCCTGCCTTGGCCGGGTGGCTTTCACGCGTGGGTCGATAACGCCTGGCAGCTCGATGAGGCAGCACAACTGGCAGATCACAAACGCCTCGCACTTGTTCGACGTGATGCCCTGCTGCGCGACGCTGTCCTGCGCATCGCTCCCCTGCAATACGCCGAAGACATCGGCGACGCCAGCCACGAAGAGCAACTGCAATTGCTCGAATGGAAGCTCTACAGCGTGGAGCTGAATCGCATCGAACAACAGGTCGGTTTCCCCGGCGAAGTCACTTGGCCGGCTGTGCCCGGCGCAACCGTAACCAACTGATCGCAGCACAGGGAACCGTGCAATGGATTATCCAAACAGCATCCCCGGCGTCGGCCTGGTCAACGGCGGTTTTGTCGATGAAAACCCGGTTGCCGGCACGCCGGGTTCATTGATCCCCGCCGCCTGGGGCAACAGTGTCACGCAAGAAATTCTCAACGCCATCAAGGCCGCCGGATTGACGCCGGACGAGAGCAAAACCAATCAGTTGGCAACGGCCATTGGCGCCCTGGTCGACTTCACCAAACTGAAGAACACCCCGACCACGCTGGCGGGCTACGGCATCACCGATGCGGTGGGGCGCCTGTTGGCGGTCAGGCAGATCGAGACGGTCGGGATCACGGTTTACAAGCCGAACCCGAGAGCCAAACGGATTCGCGTGCGGTTAGTCGGGGCGGGTGGTTCGGGTGGTGGATGCGCGCCGATCCCGGCGACCAATCTGGGGATTGGCGGTGGTGGCGGGTCGGGCGCTTACGGGGAAAGTCTGTATGACGTCACGCCGGAAATGCTGGCCGGTGTTCCGGTCACCCTGGGCGCCGGTGGTGCCCCACGTAACGCGATTGGCCAAGCGGGTGGCGGCGCTTCTTTCGGTTCCTACCTGAGTGTTTCGGGTGGCATAGGCGGGCAGTCGATTACCGTCCCGACGTCCACAACGACGACCGGCTTTGTAAACGGCGGTCCGGGCGGGCAAGTCGTTACGGGCGGCAACCTCTGTAGCGCTCGGGGCATCCCCGGCACCTTTGCGATGTACAACGCCGGCTGGGGAGTGGTCGCTGGGGGCGGGGGACCCAGCCCGTTTGATGGTGGTGCTCCGCTGGTAGGCGTGAATGGCAATGGTACCGCCGGTGTTCGCGGCTCGGGAGGCAGCGGTTCCTGCTCGACCAATGCTTCTGCATCGGTCGTGAGCGGCGTTGGCGGCAACGCCTTCTGTGAAATCTGGGAGTACGAGTAATGGCCCGTTATGCACGCATTGAAAACGGTGTCGCGGTCGAAGTGATCGACACCGGTGACTACGCGATCGACCAACTGTTCGCGCCTGCATTTGTCGCGGCGATGGTGCAGGTGCCCGAAGGTGTCGACGTCGAAATCGGTGCGCCGATGGCTGAGGCGGCTTCTGTTATCGCGCCTTCGCGCGCACCGCAAAGTCCCGTTGTCGCCAAGGCCCTTGTAGTCGAGGACAACGAGCCTCCGGCAGCAGAGCGCACCTGGCGTCAGTCGGCTCTCTCGGCCACCGAATGGCTGGTCACCCGCCACCGCGATGAGCAGGAGTTGGGGCGCGGCACAACGCTCAAGGCCCAGCACTATCTGGAGCTGCTTGAGTACCGCCAGGCATTGCGCGACTGGCCGGGTGCCGGCGCATTTCCGTCATCCGTTTCACGGCCCTCGGCACCGCAGTGGTTGGTCGGCCAGATTGGCTGAGGCCCTCACGCAACCCATGTATTCAGATAAGGAGATAAATCGTGGACTACCCCAATAGTGTTCCCAGCGCAGGTCTGGTGAACGGACAGTTCGTCGATGAAGACCCGCTCAAAGGCTCGCCGGGCTCATTGATCCCGGCGAGCTGGGGCAATGGCGTCACCCAGGAGATTCTCGGCGTTGTCCGTGCGGGCGGGCTGACGCCGAGTGAGGCGTCAAATACTCAACTGCTGGGCGCCCTTCGCAGTTCCCAACTGTTCCAGACCGCTGCGCCATTCGACGTCAGCCGTTCGGCGGCGACGTCCGAGTTCGTCCAGCGCGCACTGGGCAACCATGCCGGGGCTCGTGGCGTTTCTGCAGCGACACAACTGACGGCCGCCGATGTGGGATGGGCAATCGGCCTGGGCGGCAATACGGCCTACACCGTGACCTTGCCGGACATCCAGGGCTTGCCCAACGGTTCGACAATCAGCTTTCACTGTCGCAGCAACGCAGTGGTCACCATTGCCTGCGTGGGCAGTACGCAAATAAGTCCGCAAGGCGCTTATTTAAGCTCGATCGTGATGAACAGTGGTGAGAGCGCCGACGTTGTCAAAGAAAACGGTGTCTGGACGGTGCATGGCACGGCCAGTCTGAAATATGCCCCGCTGTTTTCCGGTCTGGTGGCCAATCCCGGTTATCAAAAGCATCTCAGTGGGAATATTGATCAGTGGGGTTCGGGCATGTCGAATGCCGAAGGGAATGTATTCGTGACATTCCCGCTCGCATTCCCGAGGGGGTACTTCTCGCTGGTGGCTACCCATTCAGGAGGCGATGCGGCGATGGTCGCGGTCATCGCATACAACTCGCTAGGTTGTACGCTGAGAATTCGAAATGCGGCCGGGCAAGTGAGTGCAGGTTGGTCTGTTAACTATTTCGCCAAGGGATATTGAATGAATACCTTCAATATTTTGTTCAGCGCCAGCACCCGGGGCGCTTATGTACCGGGTATCAACTCGACGGATATTCCCGACGACGTTATCGAAATTCCCCAAGGCTACTGGATCTCGCTACTGCAACAATTGGCGGTCACTCCCAAAATGATTGGCGTGAGTGCCGAAAACGGCTATCCGATTCTGGTAGATCCCCCGTCGCCCTCGCAGGATGAAGTCGCTGAAATCGAACGTTCCTGGCGCACGGCACAACTGGCTGCAACCGATGGCTTGGTGGCGCGTGATCGCGATGAGCTGGAGGACGGCGGCGGCACCACGCTGACCACCGAGCAATATGCCGTACTGCAAACCTATCGGCGCGAGTTGCGCGACTGGCCCCAGGCCTCGTTTTTCCCGTTCAGCGAGCATCGGCCGGTAGCGCCGCGCTGGTTGGCCTCGGCGCTTTAGCGGATCAAGGAAACTGAAATGGATTATCCGAAAAGCGTTCCCGGCTCAGGCCTTGAGAATGGCAAGTTCGTCGATGAAGACCCTATCGCCGGAAAACCGGGATCGTTGATCCCGGCCCGTTGGGGCAACAGTGTGACCCAGGAAATTCTCAACGCGATCACGGCCGCCGGCCTGACGCCGGATGAGGAGCAGACCGATCAACTGGCACAGGCCATTCGGCAACTGGCGAAGCCCGATCCGCTGCAGCAGTTTCCTGTGCAGGTGTATCGCAAGAATCTGTTGATCAATGGCGGATTCAATATCTGGCAACGCGGCACGACCAATCAGGCGCCGAATATCGGTGGGTATGTGGCGGATCGCTTCCGGTGCGACTGGAACGGCAACGCCGGTATCAGCATTTCGCGTCAGGACTTTGCCCTCGGTCAAACCGAGGTCACGGGGGAGCCCGCTTATTTCCTGCGCTGGCAGCAGGCCACCGCAGGCACCGGAGCAACGGTGCATAAAGTCTCCCAGAGCATCGAATCGGTCAGGACCCTGGCCGGGCGAACGGCGACGGTCAGCTTCTGGGCGCGATCCGATGCGACGCGTCCGTTGCGAGTCACGATTGCCCAGCAGTTCGGGACGGGCGGTTCGGAAGGTGTGGTGAAGGTTGTCGACGTCTTTCAACTGACTACTTCGTGGAAGAAATACAGCGCAACGTTTCAGGTACCAACCATCGCCGGGAAAATGCTGGGTGTGAATGACTTCCTGACTTTGTCGTTCGATCTGCCGCTCAACGTGTTGCAGACCGTCGATCTGGCACAGATGCAATTGGAGGAGGGGCCGGTTGCAACACCGTTTGAATACCGTCCCTTGGCCGAAGAGTTGACTCTCTGTCAGCGCTACTTCGAAAAATCTTTTGTAAATCGTCTGCCGGTCCGTTCGAACAACGGTCCAGGAACCTGTATCGCCACCTTTTCCCAAGTGGCGCCAGCCAATTCCGGCCAGTATGGAATGTGTATCGACATGCAGGTGCCCAAGCGCGTACAGCCTACGGTCGTGACGTATTGCCCGGGTGAGGCGAGCAATCAAGTCTGGCATTCATCGCTGGCGAAGGCCTGCACAGGAACCATCCTGCAAAGTGTGAGCGAGCGAGGGTTTGCGCTTGCCACCGTGACGCCCGTAGGCAGCCTTCCCGGGCAGGCCTTGCAGGTCGATTGGACCGCGGACGCGGAAATCTAGGAGGAAAGTCCATGAGTTATCAGCTCACATCGTCCGGCGTTCTGCGCCAGAGTGATTCAGCGTTTATTCCACAGGATCCCAACAATCGTGACTGGCGCGAGTATCAGGAGTGGCTGTTGTCCGGGGGACAGGTACTGCCACTGGACCCGCCGCTCGAGAGTGCGACGGCCAATCAAGGCATGCTGGGTCTGTTCAAGCGAATGATTCAGGTCTCCCCGGACAGCACTCTGAAAACTGAGGCAAACAATGGCTGATCAGCTTTGGTCGCCAACCGTGATTCAATCGGCGCATCCAGGGAGGACCGAGCATTATGCAAATCACTGAAGACAACCTACTCAACATCATGCCCAACGCCCGCCGCCAAGCGGGCGTTTTTGTTTCTGCACTCAACGATGCCATGGCTCGCCATCGCATCGACACACCTAAACGCGTGGCTGCGTTTCTCGCCCAGATCGGACACGAATCGGGGCAATTGCAGTACGTGCGTGAACTGGGCAACAACCAATACCTGAGCAAGTACGACACCGGTACGCTGGCCTTGCGATTGGGCAACACGCCGGAGGCCGATGGCGACGGGCAGAAGTATCGCGGGCGCGGGCTGATCCAGATTACCGGCCGCGCCAACTATCGCCAGTGCAGCCTCGGGCTGTTCGGTGACGAGCGCTTGCTGGCGCTGCCGGAACTGCTGGAACAACCGCAATGGGCGGCCGAGTCCGCCGCATGGTTCTGGGCGCAGAACGGCCTGAACGCGCTGGCGGATCAGGATCAGTTCAACAGCATTACCCGGCGGATCAACGGCGGGTTGAATGGCTTGCAGGATCGCCTGGAACTCTGGGGGCGGGCGAGGGCGGTGCTATGCCTGCCTTCGGTCTGAGCGTCTGGCGGCTGATCGGCCTGATGCTGCTGGCCGCAGGCTCGGCGGCGCTGGCGTGGCAGTTTCAGGACTGGCGCTACGGCCGCCAACTGGCCGAACAGGCGCGGTTGCACGCCGAAACCCTCAATCAACTGACCCTGACGGCCGCCACCGCGCAACAGGCCGAACAGGACAAGCGTCTGGCCCTGGAGCAACGGCTCACGGCCAGTGAACAAACCCATTACCGAGCACTGAACGATGCCCAACGTGATCAGGATCGCCTGCGCGATCGCCTTGCCACTGCTGATCTGCGCCTGTCAGTCCTCATCGACGCAGGCGACGCTGCCCAAGGCTGCGGTGTGCCAGCCGCCTCCGGCACCGGCGGCGTGGATCATGCAGCCGTACGCGCCCGACTTGACCCGGCGCATGCTCGACGAATTGTCGCCATCACCGGCGAAGGCGACCGTGGACTGATCGCCTTGCAGGCCTGTCAGGCCTATATCAGAGCGCTGGCGCCTGCACATTTTGAATAAGCTTGTGTATTGAAAGCGCAACCGGCTCGTGTACGGTGGTACCCATTCCATCCGATCCGGAGCGCACCGTGAAAGAAATCACTCAACTGGCGGCCGAACTTGGCCGACGTCTGCAATTGCTCAATGCCCACGTCACTACGGCCGAGTCGTGTACCGGTGGCGGGATTGCCGAAGCCATCACCCGCATTCCGGGGAGTTCGGCATGGTTCGAGGCGGGTTACGTGACCTATTCCAACCGCCAGAAAACCCAGCAGCTGAATGTACCGACGGAGCTGTTCGGCACCGTCGGCGCGGTCAGTCGCGATGTGGTCGAGGCCATGGTGCGCGGCGCCCAGGAAAAAAGCCTGGCGCGGTTTGCCGTGGCGGTCAGCGGCGTGGCCGGGCCGGACGGTGGTTCGCCGAATAAACCGGTGGGCACCGTCTGGCTGGCGTGGGGCGTGGGCGACCAGGTTTTCTGCGAGGTCCAGCACTTCCCCGGTAACCGCGACGAAGTCCGCCGACAAACGGTGAAGGCCGCGCTAGAGGGGCTGCTGCGACTAGCGGCACGAGAAATCGAAAATCAGGGGTAGGCGATCCGTGAACGCTGTGGAATAATACTGGCTACTTATACAGGTGTTGGCCGTCAGGCCTTATTGATTACGTGAGGACTTTAATGGACGACAACAAGAAGAAAGCCTTGGCTGCGGCCCTGGGTCAGATCGAACGTCAATTCGGCAAGGGTGCCGTAATGCGTATGGGCGATCAGGACCGTCAGGCGATCCCGGCCATTTCCACCGGCTCTCTGGGTCTGGACATCGCACTCGGCATCGGCGGCCTGCCAAAAGGTCGTATCGTTGAAATCTACGGTCCTGAATCTTCCGGTAAAACCACACTGACGCTGTCCGTGATCGCCCAGGCTCAAAAAGCCGGTGCGACCTGCGCCTTCGTCGACGCCGAACACGCCCTCGATCCTGAGTACGCCGGCAAGCTGGGCGTCAACGTTGACGACCTGCTGGTTTCCCAGCCGGACACCGGCGAACAGGCCCTGGAAATCACCGACATGCTGGTGCGCTCCAACGCCGTTGACGTGATCATCGTCGACTCCGTGGCCGCTCTGGTGCCAAAGGCTGAAATCGAAGGCGAAATGGGTGACATGCACGTGGGCCTGCAAGCCCGTCTGATGTCCCAGGCGCTGCGTAAAATCACCGGTAACATCAAGAACGCCAACTGCCTGGTGATCTTCATCAACCAGATCCGCATGAAGATCGGCGTGATGTTCGGCAGCCCGGAAACCACCACCGGTGGTAACGCGCTGAAGTTCTACGCCTCGGTTCGTCTCGACATCCGCCGTACTGGCGCGGTGAAGGAAGGCGACGAAGTGGTCGGCAGCGAAACCCGCGTCAAGGTTGTGAAGAACAAGGTGGCTTCGCCGTTTCGTCAGGCCGAGTTCCAGATTCTCTACGGCAAGGGTATCTACCTGAACGGCGAGATGATCGACCTGGGCGTACTGCACGGTTTCGTCGAGAAGTCCGGCGCCTGGTATGCCTACGAAGGCACCAAGATCGGTCAGGGCAAGGCCAACTCGGCCAAGTTCCTGGCGGACAACCCGGAAGTCGCGGCCAAGCTCGAGAAGCAACTGCGTGACAAACTGCTGTCGCCAGCAGTGATCGCCGACTCCAAGGCTTCTGCGGTCAAAGAGACCGAAGACGACCTGGCTGACGCGGACATCTGATTGCACCGATGACAACCGCCGTACTCGATACCCTCGTCGCGGTGCGGCGAACCGCCATGGACCTGCTCGCACGCCGCGAGCATGGTCGAGTCGAGCTGACGCGCAAACTGCGTCAGCGTGGCGCTCCCCCCGAGATGATCGAAACAGCCCTCGACCGTCTGACGGAAGAAGGGCTGCTTTCCGAAGCCCGCTATCTTGAAAGCTTTGTCTCCTATCGCGCCCGCTCCGGTTACGGCCCACTGCGGATTCGCGAAGAACTGAGCCAGCGCGGTTTGCAACGCGCCGATATCGAACTCGCCTTGCGCGAGAGCGGTATCAACTGGCAGGAGCAGCTAACGGAAACGTGGCAACGGAAGTTCTCCGGACAGCTTCCCGGCGATGCCAAGGAACGCGCCAGACAAGGTCGATTCCTGGCGTACCGGGGATTCTCGATGGAGATGATCAACCGCTTGTTCAGCGGCAGAGGGATGGACGATTAAATCGCTCCAGCTTCAGCTCAGCTTCATCTAAAAAATAAAAACGGCCCGCTATTTCGATAGCGGGCCGTTTTTTTTTGCCTTCACGTTACCTTCGACGGTTCGCGGGTGCGTTGCGCGGTTTGGGGTTTTGACTGGGCCCAGTTTTCCGGCAGGTTGATGTAGTCCACCAGCTCCCGCAGACGCCCGTGATCCCGGGCATTGAAGGCGAATGCCAGACGCGTCAGGTGGCTGAATTGGGCCTCGTCGTGTTCTTCGCCGGCGTAGGCGTGTTGATGGAACTGGTCGCTCAGGCACAGATCGGCAAAGGCTTCCTGCATATGGTCCAGGGCCTGGTCGCTCAATTTGTGGTTCATGCGAATGACAAACTGGCGCTTGAGCCAGCGGCTGGAGTGGAAGTTGCCGTAGAACTGGTTGATCTGCTCCACCGCCTCTTCAACGTTGTAGACCAGGCGAATCAGCTTCAGGTCGGTCGGCAGGATGTAGCGGTTTTCCTCCAGTTGCTGGCGGATGAAGTCCAGCGCGCCTTGCCAGAACGTCCCGCCCGGTGCGTCCAGCAGAACCACCGGCACCAGCGGGCTTTTGCCGGTCTGGATCAGCGTGAGCACTTCCAGTGCTTCATCCAGAGTGCCGAACCCTCCTGGGCACAAGACCAGCGCATCGGCTTCCTTGACGAAGAACAGCTTGCGGGTGAAGAAGAAATGGAACGGCAGCAGGTTGTTGGTGCCGTCCACGGTGGGGTTGGCATGTTGTTCGAAGGGCAGGGTGATGTTGAACCCGAGGCTGTGATCGCGACCGGCCCCTTCATGAGCCGCGGCCATGATTCCGCCGCCGGCACCGGTGATGACCATCATGTTCGAGCGGGCAAGCGAGGCTCCGAGTTCCCGAGCCATGGCGTAAAGGGGATGTTCGACCGGGGTGCGAGCCGAACCGAAAACCGTGACCTTGCGTCGCCCCTTGAACTGTTCAAGCGTGCGAAACGCCTGCTCCAGTTCGCGCAGGGCTTGCAGGGTGATCTTGGCGTTCCAGCGGTTGTGGTCTTCCTGGGCCATGCGCAGCACGGTTAGGATCATGTCGCGGTAGATGGGGGAATTCGGGCTGTTGGGTGACACCAGGTTGAGTTGTTCTTCGACCTTGCTGATGAGGTCGTGGCCGCTTTCCTGAAAATGACGGCTGAGCAGGTCATTCGGTTGGTAAGGCATGCAACTTCTCCTTCTGCACAGAGCTTTCGGCCCTGACGTGCGGCGTCAGTGCCGCGCTGCAAGAAAACAAACGTCCGGCAGCTCCTTTCCTGCCGTTAATAAAATGATCGGGAATACGTTGAATCTAGACCCTCAAAGCATTTTTCGCTCATTGAGCATTGCGCCGCAAAGTCTTTCCTGGCAACTGCTTATTGCCGTTTTGCGAAGTGTTTTCACCGCTCGTCCGATGCTGCGTCGAGGGCTGAATGCTCTGATTTACTAAGTTAAAGGCGCCGTACGACAACTTTGCGTCAACGACCGTACGCAAGGTGCACGCTATTCAAGGATTTGCGGGTGGCAAGGAGGCAGGACACATGACCAGAGTCATTCTGGAGATCGATACGCAGCTGTATCGGTTGTTGAAAGCATCGGCCGAGACCAACCATGTGAGTCTCGAAGAGGAGTGCTGCCGACGCCTGGCGGGAGGGGATCGCCGCTCGCGTTACTTGCAGGCCTTGCTGGCCGAACTGCGCGCCGAGGATGAACAGCGGCGCGCTACGTCGCGATGATTACTTCTTCTTCGCTGGAGCCGCTTTCGGGCAATCCGATTCCTGGTAGCTGGCGGAGCCGATCGCCTTGTTGCTTTTCACTTCGGTGAAGTCGTAACGCATGATCGCGCCCTTGGCCATCAGCTTGCGGTACGACGGGTTGTTGCAGACCGAAGCGCCCAGCTGGAAATACACGGCTTTGGGATCGGCGCGCATTTTGTCGGCGTGGCTCTTTTGCACGCTCAGGTGATTGACCAGCGTGGTGCCTTCGACGGTGTAGCCCTGATCAAGAATGTCTTCGTTGATCGCCCGTGGCGTGCCGGCGCTGCTTTGTGCGGCGACATTGCGCAGCTCTCGGTTCAGATTCTGCTCACTCAGGGATGCAGCCTGAGCGCTGAAGGACGAGGCCAGCAGAATGGCAGCGGTAGGAACGATAAGGCGCAGCATGAAACTCTCCTGGTTCAGTGACTGGTGGTTCGACCAGCCACGTGACTGTGCGTTCAGTGGCGGCGAATTATAGGGGAGCCGGTCGGGAGGGTACAGGCTTGTGCCCGTCGCTCTGGTAAACTGCCGGCCTTTATTGCCCTGCCGAGTGTCGTTCGTGTCGAGTTTCCCTGTCTGCCGGTGCCGCCTGCGATGAATCATGCCCCCAACGCCGTGGCCCGCCTGCGCGATCAGCGCGAGGACGAAGGCATCAAACCGATCCAGGCCCGTGGTTTTCGCTCCCCGCGCTGCCGCGATTGCCGGGTGATCATCAGCCATTGCCTGTGCGCCTGGCGACCAACCGTCGATACGCGCTCGGGTGTCTGCCTGATCATGACCGGCAAAGAAGTGTTCAAACCCAGCAATACCGGCTGGCTGATCGCCGACATCGTGCGCGACAACCATGCCTTCATCTGGTCGCGGACCGAGCCCGACGAGCAACTGCTGGCGCTGTTGAACGACCCGCAATGGCAGCCGTATCTGGTGTTCCCCGGCGAATACGTCGAACCTTCGCGGGTGACCAACACCGTGGATCTCGATAGCAGCAAGCGTCCGCTGTTCATCCTGCTGGATGCGACCTGGACCGAAGCACGCAAGATATTCCGCAAGAGCCCGTATTTCGACCGCTTGCCGATCCTCAGCCTGTTGCCCGACAAACTCTCGCGCTATCGCCTGCGCCGCTCGACCCGCAGCGAGCACCTGTGCACCGCCGAGGTGGCGGCGCTGTGCCTGGAACTGGCCGGCGATTCGGACGCGGCGTCGGCGCTGGATGCCTATTTCGATGTGTTCAGCCAGCATTACCTGGGGGCCAAGCAGCAACTGGACGTCAATGTGTCGACGCCGGCCCACGCCGAATTGCTGCCCTATATCCGAAACGCGGCGCCAGTACCGGCCTGATCCTGGCCCATACTGCTAAAGCAGTGGCCGTGCGGCTTGACCACCCCGGCTTCGCTGGTCATGCTTGGCGCCGATTGGGGTGCGGCCAAGGTTTGAAACGCCGTTTTTGTTCGTGATTGGCGTTGAACGTGCCCCTGTGGATGCCGCTGCCGGGCGGTGTCTGGATTTGCTTTGGTGAGGCCCGAATGCGCGGGCCCGCCATCAAAAACAGGATCATTTGAAAAATGGCCACATACGACATCCTGATTGCCGATGATCACCCTCTCTTTCGTAGCGCACTGCATCAAGCGGTGACGATGGGCCTTGGCCCGGACGTACGCATGGTGGAGGTGGCGAGCATCGCCGAGCTGGAAACCCGCCTGACCGAAAAGGCCGACTGGGATCTGGTGCTGCTGGACCTGAACATGCCGGGCGCTTTCGGGTTTTCCGGGCTGGTGATGCTGCGCGGTCAGTACCCGCAGATTCCGGTGGTGATGGTTTCGGCCCAGGAAGAAGCCTCGGTGATGGTCAAGTCCCGGGAGTTCGGCGCCAGTGGCTTCATTCCCAAGTCCAGCGACCTGAGCGTGATTCAGGAAGCGGTGCGCAAAGTGCTGGATGGCGACGTATTCTGGCCGCCCCAGGCGTTCGAAGCGGTCAGCGTTTCGGATGAAGCCAAAGCCGCCAGCGATGGCCTCGCCAGCCTGACGCCACAGCAGTTCCGGGTGCTGACCATGGTCTGCGAAGGTTTGCTGAACAAGCAGATCGCCTACGAGCTGAGCGTGTCCGAAGCGACCATCAAGGCCCACGTCACGGCGATTTTTCGCAAGTTGAACGTGCGGACCCGGACCCAGGCAGCTTTACTGCTGCAACAACTTGAGTCAATTCCGAGCCAGTAAGCACTGGCGTCTTCACGCTTTTTTGACTTTCGTTGATCTAGCTTCCCCACTTCCTTTCGGTCGGTTATCTACTTTATGTCACCTTTCAAGGGCCAGACGGGCCTGAAACGCATCCTCAACGCTTCCGGTTACTCGCTGGACGGCCTGCGCGCCGCCTTCACCGGCGAAGCGGCTTTCCGCCAACTGGTGCTGCTCAACGTGGTGCTGATTCCGCTGACGTTTTTCCTCAATGTCAGCCGGGTCGAGCAGGCGCTGCTGATCGCGGTGTGCCTGCTGGCGCTGATCGTCGAGCTGTTGAATTCGGCGGTGGAGGCGGCTATCGACCGCATCTCGCTGGAGTTGCACCCGCTGTCCAAGAACGCCAAGGACATGGGCAGTGCCGCGCAATTCGTGGCACTGAGCATGATCGCCCTGGTGTGGGCGGTGATTCTGCTTTAAGCGATGCTCGGCAGAACGATCTCGTCGCTGCGCTGGACCCCGGCGGTGAAGGCGCGGCACAGGTCGAGGAATTCGCGCATGGCGGAGGTCTGGTACTTCTGCTTGTGCCAGATGAAATAGAACTGCCGCGCCAGATCCAGATCCGGCGTCTCCACCGGCACCAGGCTGCCGCGGCGGAAGGCGTCACGCAGCGCCAGACGCGAAATACAGCCAATCCCCAGACCTGATTCCACCGCGCGTTTGATCGCTTCGGTGTGTTCCAGCTCCAGCCGGATGTTCAGTGCGCTGCGGTGATGCCGCATCGCCTGATCGAAGGTCAGGCGCGTCCCCGAACCCTGTTCCCGCAAAATCCACGCTTCGTGCGTCAACTCTTCCATGGTCGCGCTGCCGCGCTTGGCCAACGGATGCTGTGGGGCGCAGAACACCACCAGTTCATCCTCGACCCAGCTCTGCACTTCGATGTCCGGGTGGCTGCAATCGCCTTCGATTAGACCCAGATCAATTTCGTAATGAGCCACTTGTTGCACGATATTGGCAGTGTTCTGCACATGCAGCTTCACCTGGCTTTCGGGGTGGCGCTGCATGAAACCGCCGATCAGCAGCGTCGCCAGGTAATTGCCGATGGTCAGGGTCGCGCCCACCGACAGCGAGCCGAAACCGGATTTGCCGTTGAGCAGGTCTTCGATTTCCTTGGCCTGATCGAGCATGGCCACCGCTTGCGGCAACAATTGTTTGCCGAGGGCGTTGAGGCTCAGGCGTTTGCCGGCGCGATCGAACAGCTGGCAGCTGGATTGGCGCTCCAGTTCGGTGATGGAGGTGCTGGCGGCCGATTGCGACAGGTTTAGCAGACCCGCAGCACGGGATACGCTTTCCTGCTGGGCGACAGCGACGAAGACTTGCAGTTGACGAAGAGTAAATCGCATATCGATATAACCGATAACCCTTATCTTAATAATCCAGTTAACAGATATTGTCGGCGCTATTAGAATGCGATGCAATTGCGCACCGTCGGCATTCTTCAACACGAGCCGGGCAGGCGCAGATCAATCTCCAGGAGTCCCACGTACATGAGCAACATGAACCACGAGCGTGTCCTCAGTGTTCATCACTGGAACGACACTCTGTTCAGCTTCAAGTGCACCCGTGATCCGGGCCTGCGCTTCGAGAACGGTCAGTTCGTGATGATCGGCCTGCAACAGCCAAACGGCCGCCCGCTTATGCGCGCTTACTCGATCGCCAGCCCGAACTGGGAAGAGCATCTCGAATTCTTCAGCATCAAGGTGCAGGACGGTCCGCTGACCTCCCAGCTGCAGCACCTGAAGGAAGGCGACGAGATCATCATCTCGAAAAAGCCGACCGGCACCCTGGTGCTGGACGACCTGAACCCGGGCAAGCACCTGTACCTGCTGAGCACCGGCACCGGTCTGGCGCCGTTCATGAGCGTGATCCAGGACCCGGAAACCTACGAGCGCTTCGAAAAAGTGATCCTGGTTCACGGTGTCCGTTACGTCAACGAAGTCGCCTACCGCGAGTTCATCACCGAGCACCTGCCGCAGAACGAGTTCTTCGGCGAAGCGCTGCGTGACAAGCTGATCTACTACCCGACCGTGACTCGCGAGCCGTTCGAGAATCAGGGCCGTCTGACCGACCTGATGCGCAGCGGCAAGCTGTTCAGCGATATCGGCCTGCCACCGATCAACCCGCAGGACGACCGCGCGATGATCTGCGGCAGCCCGAGCATGCTCGACGAGACCAGCGAAGTGCTCGACAGCTTCGGCCTGAAGATCTCGGCGCGTATGCGCGAGCCGGGTGACTACCTGATCGAGCGTGCATTCGTCGAGAAGTAATCCCGACGATGCAAACAGAAAAGCCCGCGTTGCCTGAGAAGGCAGCGCGGGCTTTTTCGTTTCTGGGGTTCACGCCTCGGCGGGGATGACTTCCAGGACGCGGATCTGCTCAGGCACAGGGTAATGCCAGCGCACGTCCAGATCCCAGAACTGCGCGCCGTATTCGCGCTCTGGCGCGGGCGTCTGATACGCCGGACGCGGATCCTGAGCCAGGCACTGCTCGATCAATTCGACCAGCGGCTCGGCCAGGCGCTGAGCGTGCGTGTGCGCCTGTTGCAGCGCCGTGTCCGTCCATTGCACGTCGATCAAGTGCGGCGCGGCACTGGCGATGCTGTTGGAGGCGTCAGCAATGATGTCGGCGTACGGCACGTAGGGTTTGATGTCGAGAATCGGCGTGCCATCCAGCAAGTCGATGCCGGAGATGAACAGGCGATTGGCTACGACCTTGTCCAGCTTCACCACCGACTGGCCGATGCCGTTCGGCCGGTGCGTGGCGCGGGTGGCGAACACGCCCATGGACTTGTTGCCACCGAGGCGCGGAGGGCGGACCTTGAGGCGCGGCTTTTCTTCCAGCGCCTGATGGAACAGGAACAGCAGCCAGACATGGCTGACCTGCTCGAGCCCCTGCACCGCGTCACCCTGATCGAACGGTGCCACCAGTTCCAGCACGCCACGGGCGGCGGGGGCCAGTTGCGGCTGGCGCGGGATGGCGAACTTCTCCTTAAAGCAGGAGCGGACGAAGCCGATGGGGGAGACGCTGTAAGTCATGGTTTGCATTCGAATCGGAGCAGGGCGGGCATGATAACCCGTCCGGCCGCGTCGCCGACCTAAAGACTGAAACCACCATCCAGCGGAATGATATTCCCGGTCATGTACGCCCCGGCAGTACTCGCCAGGCTGATCGCCAGCGCCGCCATCTCTTCCTCACGCCCCCAGCGTTTCATCGGGATCAGCGCGGTGTCTTCGGCCAGCGCCTGCTGGTCGCTGCCGATATGCTGGGTCATCTTGCTCGGGAAACGCCCCGGCGCGATGACGTTGACGTTGATGTGCTGGCTCACCAGTTCCCGGGCGAGAATCCGCGACAGCTGATGCAGGGCGGCCTTGCTCGGCCCGTAGGCGTAGGCCTGTTCTCCGAAGGAAGAAATTCCCGCCACCGAACCGATGTTGATGATCCGCGCCGGATTGGCGGCCGACCCGGATTGGCGCAGCAACGGCAGAAACTGCTGGATGCAACTGAACACCGAGGTCACGTTGAGTTGCATGACTTTCTCCCAGCCCTTGACCGGGTAGCTCTCCAGCGGCGCGCCCCAGGTGGTGCCGGCGTTGTTCACCAGAATGTCCAGATGAGTGATCTGCTCGCCCAGTCGCGCGGCCAGCTCTTTTACGCCTTCTTCAGTCGCCAGATTCGCCGCCACGCCATGACACGTGCCCAGGGCACTGAGTTCTTCAGCGGTTTGATGACAGGCTTCAGCGTCACGGGAACAGACGTACACGCGGGCGCCTGCCTCGACAAAGGCCTTGGCGATCATTTTGCCGATACCACGGGTGCCGCCGGTCACCAGGGCGGTGCGGCCTTGCAGGGAGAAATACGGGTGCATGGCGAATCCTGAGGGCTAGGGTTCAGTACACCCTAGTCGCCGGCCGCGAAAAGCGGAGCCACTATTTTTGCAAGGAATGGAGGGGCATGCATGAAAACGGCGACCGAAGTCGCCGTGATCGAATGGGTCAACCGCGAACGCGCAGGGTCAGGCCCTTGAGGAAGTTGCGCAGCAACTGATCGCCGCATGGGCGGTAGTTGGTGTGGCCAACCTTGCGGAACAGCGCGCTTAGCTCAGGCTTGGACACCGGGAACTCAGCGGCCTTGAGGATCGCGTGCATGTCGTCTTCTTTCAGCTCGAAGGCAACGCGCAGCTTTTTCAGGATGATGTTGTTGGTCACCGGCAGTTCGATCGGCAGCGGCGGACGGCTTTCGTCCTTGCCGCGCTTGAAGATCACCAGACCGTCGAGGAAGTGCGCGATGACTTCGTCCGGGCAGCGCACGAAACCTTCTTCGTCTTCTTCTTTCTTGTCGAGGTACGTCACGACATCGGCAAGCGTGACGTCCAGGCCGCCGAGTTTGATGATCTCGACCACTTTCTTGTCGCTGATATCGAGCATGTAGCGCACGCTGCGCAGAACGTCGTTGTGAACCATGTGTGCAATCCTGATTGTTCGCTGTGGGCATCGCGCGGGCGCGATGCCGGAAATGTAGGGTGGCTCGCGAGCCTTAGAATTTCTCTTTGCCGGACAGGTAGCGCCATTGGCCGACCGGCACCTTGCCGATGGACACGCCGCCGATGCGGATGCGGCGAATGCCGATTACTTTCAGGCCGACCGCTTCGCAGAACTGGGCGATGATCCCCGGCTGCGGGTTTTTCATGGCGAAGCGCAGACGGTTTTCGTTCTGCCAGCTGGCCTTGACCGGCGGCAGCTCCTTGCCCTTGTGGGTGAGGCCGTGCTGCAGACGGTTGAGGCCGTGGGCAACCATGTCGCCTTCGACTTCGACCACGTATTCCTGCTCGATCTTGGCCGCGTCGGCGGTGAGCTTGCGCAACACCTTCCAGTCCTGGGTGAACACCAGCAGGCCGCTGGCCTTGGGTTGCAGGTCGGCGCTGGCGGTCAGGCGCAGGAAGTGCCCGCGCAGCGGACGCTTGCCGTAGCGGTGTTCTTCGCTGAGGGTGTCGGCGCTCAGCGACTGCATGGCGCTGTCGACATCCATGCCGGCCGGCACGTTGAGCAGGATGGTCACCGGCTCCGGCGCGGTGGCCTTGGCGTCCTTGTCGAGCTCGACTTTCTGGTCGCCGACCTTGAATTGCGGCTCGTCGATGACTTCGCCGTCCACGGTGACCCAGCCGCCCTCGATGAACAGCTCGGCCTCCCGGCGGGAGCAACCGACCAGCTCGATGAGGCGTTTGGAGAGGCGAATCGGGTCAGTCATGACAGGGGCCGTAACAAAAAAGGGGTGGGCATTGTACCTGCCTGGGGCCGGTTAAGCCCGATTGCATTTGCGCCGTGTGGCTTTTAGCCGCGTACGGCGCGCTGCTCCGGTTGTTTCAGACGCATGTGCAACAGCGGATACGGCTGGCCCATGCCATCGACTTCCGAGCGGCCGATCACCTCGAACCCTTGCTTGAAGTAAAACCCCAGGGCCTGCGGGTTCTGTTCGTTGACGTCCAGTTCGTCGGCGTTCAGGTGTTCCATCGCGTACTTCAGCAGTTTCTTGCCAAGCCCCTGGCCGCGATGGGCCGGGTCGATGAACAGCATTTCGATCTTGCCCGCCGCGACCCCGGCAAACCCGGTGATGCGCTGATGGCTGTCCCGTGTGCAGATCAGCATGACCGCATCGAGGTAGCGGGTCAGCACCAAATTCTTCAGCAGCTCGATGTAGGATTCCGGCAGGAAATCATGAGTCGCGCGGACCGAGGCCTCCCAGACCTGGGTCAGTTCCTGATAATCGCTGAGTTTCGGCGTGTGGATGACCGAGTGGTGACGCATGCCCGATAGCCTCTTTGTCATGGATGAGGGAGTCCTTCCCACCCCAAACTCTAGCCGTAAAAAAGCCCCGCATCTCGTAAAAGAGAGCGGGGCTTTCTGTATTTTTCGCGCTTAGATCTGTTCGGCCCAGAGGTCGTATTCGTCGGCGTCGGTCACCTTGCACCAGACCTTGTCGCCCGGCTTGAGGTTGCTGCCGTTGTCGATGAACACGTTGCCGTCGATTTCCGGGGCATCGAAGAAGCAGCGGCCGACCGCGCCTTGCTCGTCGACTTCGTCCACCAGCACTTCGATTTCACGGCCGATGCGCATTTGCAGGCGCGCCGAGCTGATGGCCTGCTGGTGCGCCATGAAGCGCTCCCAACGATCCTGCTTGACGTCGTCCGGGACGATGTCGAGGTTCAGGTCATTGGCCGGTGCACCTTCGACCGGCGAGTACTGGAAGCAGCCGACGCGGTCGAGCTGGGCTTCGGTCAGCCAGTCCAGCAGGTACTGGAAGTCTTCTTCGGTTTCGCCGGGGAAGCCGACGATGAAGGTCGAACGGATGATCAGGTCCGGGCAGATCTCGCGCCAGTTCTTGATCCGCGCCAGGGTCTTGTCTTCGAACGCCGGGCGTTTCATCGACTTCAGAACTTTCGGGCTGGCGTGCTGGAATGGGATGTCCAGGTACGGCAGGATCTTGCCGGCGGCCATCAGCGGGATCAGTTCGTCGACGTGCGGGTACGGGTAAACGTAGTGCAGACGGACCCAGACGCCGAGGGTGCTCAGCGCTTCGCACAGTTCGGTCATGCGGGTTTTCACCGGCGCGCCGTTCCAGAAACCGGTGCGGTATTTGACGTCAACGCCGTAGGCGCTGGTGTCCTGGGAAATCACCAGCAGTTCCTTCACGCCGGATTTGACCAGACGCTGGGCTTCGTCGAGCACATCGCCCACCGGACGGCTGACCAGTTTGCCGCGCATCGACGGGATGATGCAGAAGCTGCAGCTGTGGTTGCAGCCTTCGGAAATCTTCAGGTACGCGTAGTGGCGCGGTGTCAGCTTGATGCCTTGCGGCGGCACCAGGTCGATCAGCGGGTTGTGATCCTGCTTCGGCGGCACGACTTCGTGCACCGCGTTGACCACTTGCTCGTACTGCTGCGGACCGGTGACGGCCAGCACGCTTGGGTGCACGTCGCGGATGTTGCCTTCTTCCACGCCCATGCAGCCGGTCACGATGACCTTGCCGTTTTCCTTGATCGCTTCACCGATGACTTCCAGCGATTCGGCCTTGGCCGAGTCGATGAAGCCGCAGGTGTTGACCACGACCACGTCGGCGTCCTGATAGGTGGACACCACGTCATAGCCTTCCATGCGCAGCTGGGTCAGGATGCGCTCGGAGTCGACCAGTGCTTTCGGGCAACCCAGAGAAACGAAGCCAACCTTTGGATTGGCCGGCGCAGGAGTGGTGGACATGTCTAACCTCGGTGTTTTGTGACATCGATTACCTTATTAAGGAATCGACGGACGGGCGCTTGAACTGCGCCTCTGATCAAAAAGTGCGCAATTCTAGCGACGAGCAGCGCACTTGACCAGCTTTATGCAGGGAAATACGACGAGTGCTGCGCTATGCTTCGCGCCGTTGCGCTTTACTGAATTTTTACAGTCAAGAAAACGTCTGTTACAGGGCGTAAAAACGCGCATGCTGCACACAAAGCATAGTGCTTCATATAAGAAGCCGGTCTGGGAATCAGGAGTGTTGGATGGGTCAGGCAAGTAGTCACGCGGCGGGCGCCGAAGGTTCGGCCACCAAGCCGCTGAGCATGCTGGTCGCGGCGGTCGGGGTAGTTTACGGCGACATCGGCACGAGCCCGTTGTACACCCTCAAAGAAGTGTTTTCCGGCGCTTACGGTGTGCCTGTCAATCACGACGGAGTGCTCGGCATTCTGTCGCTGATTTTCTGGTCGCTGATCTGGGTCGTTTCAATCAAGTACATGATGTTCGTCCTGCGCGCCGACAACCAGGGCGAAGGCGGGATCATGGCGCTCACCGCGCTGGCCCGTCGGGCAGCGGCGGGGCGCAAGAGGTTGCGCACGTTGCTGGTGGTCTGTGGACTGATCGGCGCGGCGCTGTTCTATGGCGACAGCATGATCACCCCGGCGATTTCCGTGCTCTCGGCCATTGAAGGTCTGGGCCTGGCCTTCGATGGCATCGACCACTGGGTGGTGCCGCTGTCGCTGGTGGTGCTGGTGGCGCTGTTCCTGATCCAGAAGCACGGTACGGCGCGGATCGGCATTCTGTTCGGGCCGATCATGGTCACCTGGTTCCTGGTCCTCGGCGCCCTCGGTGTGTACGGAATCAGCCACACCCCGGAAGTGCTGCATGCGATGAACCCGGCGTGGGCGGTGCGGTTCTTTACCGTCCATCCGGGCATGGGCGTGGCGATCCTCGGCGCGGTGGTGCTGGCGCTGACCGGTGCCGAAGCGCTGTACGCCGACATGGGCCACTTCGGCCGCAAGCCGATTGCCCGTGCGTGGTTCCTGCTGGTGCTGCCGGCGCTGGTGCTCAACTACTTCGGTCAGGGCGCCTTGCTGCTGGACAACCCGGAAGCGGCGCGCAACCCGTTCTACCTGCTGGCCCCAAGCTGGGCGTTGATTCCGCTGGTCGGTCTGTCGACCCTGGCCACGGTGATCGCCTCGCAAGCGGTGATTTCCGGTGCGTTCTCCCTGACCCGTCAGGCGATCCAGCTCGGTTACATCCCGCGCATGTACATCCAGCACACCTCCAGCGACGAGCAGGGCCAGATCTACATCGGTGCCGTGAACTGGTCGCTGATGGTTGGCGTGGTGTTGCTGGTGATCGGCTTCGAATCATCCGGCGCGCTGGCCTCGGCCTACGGCGTGGCCGTGACCGGCACCATGCTGATGACCACGATTCTGGTGTCGGCAGTGATGCTGCTGCTGTGGAAATGGCCACCGATTCTGGCGGTGCCGGTGCTGCTCGGCTTCCTGCTGGTGGACGGCCTTTACTTTGCCGCCAACGTGCCGAAAATCGTCCAGGGCGGTGCCTTCCCGGTGATCGCCGGTATCGCGCTGTTCGTGCTGATGACCACCTGGAAGCGCGGCAAGCAACTGCTGGTCGAGCGCCTCGACGAAGGCGCACTGCCGCTGCCGATCTTCATCAGCAGCATCCGCGTACAACCACCGCACCGCGTGCAGGGCACCGCCGTGTTCCTCACCGCCCGTTCCGACGCCGTGCCGCACGCGCTGTTGCACAACCTGCTGCACAACCAGGTTCTGCATGAGCAAGTGGTGTTGCTGACGGTGGTCTACGAAGACATCCCGCGCGTCCCGCCATCGCGCCGCTTCGAAGTCGAAGCCCACGGCGAAGGCTTCTTCCGGGTGATCCTGCACTTCGGGTTTACCGACGAGCCGGACGTGCCGCAGGCACTGAAGCTGTGCCATCTGGATGATCTGGACTTCAGCCCGATGCGTACGACTTACTTCCTCAGCCGCGAAACAGTCATCGCCTCGAAACTTGAAGGTATGGCCCGCTGGCGTGAGGCGCTGTTTGCGTTCATGTTGAAGAATGCCAACGGGAACCTGCGGTTCTTCAATCTGCCGTTGAACCGGGTGATTGAGTTGGGGACGCAGGTGGAGATGTAAGCCCCGCCACAACTGAAAAGCCCCCGTCAGCTTTGTGGCTGGCGGGGGCTTTTTTGTGCGCGTCCGGTTTAACAGTGCTTGGTCGGATAGTGGAAACAGCAAGTTGCACTATGTTTAATTCAGCACAATACTCTGTGCATTAACGTACACATCAGCATGTGAGTGAGAGGTGATTATGACGGCATTATTAGAGCGTGCTGACCAGGCTATTTCCGTGACTGCCATGGTCAGGAGCTTCAGCGCGAAGCTCAAGGAGATTTCCAGTCGTGCCACTGAGCGTCTGGTCATCTTCAAGGACAATCAACCGGCAGCGGTCATCATCAACGTGCAGGCCTATCAGGAAATGCTGGATGAACTAGAAAACCTTCGCATCGAAGCGGCAGCCCGTGAACGTCTGAGCAATTTTGATCAGACCAAGGCTGTCAGCCATGAGGATATGCGGGCAAGGTACGCCCGGAAGGATTAAGGGAGCGCTGGATGGTTTGGGGAGTGATTTATCATCCGGAAGTCCAAGGGGATCTTGATCAATTGGGATCAGCAGCTGCCAACCGGATTCTGGATGTAATCGAGGAACGGATCATCCATGGCGAGCCGGACAAAAGTGGCAAGCCACTGAGGGCCAGTCTTGCGGGTTGCAGACGAATACGAACGGGCGACACGCGAATCGTTTATAGAGTCGATGGCCGTGCCATCCAGGTGTTGATCGTTGCGGTGGGTGCTCGACGTGACGAAGAGGTGTATGGCGCTGCCGAAAGGCGCCTCTGAACATTAAGCCCCCGTCAGTTTTGTGGTTGGCGGGGGCTTTGTTTTTTTTTGCGTTTCGACCTGGAATTTCAGAAGCGGAATTGCTTGGCTTCCGCGCACATCCGCCGCAGCAATTCCTTGGCGCTTTCGGGCGACATCACGTGTGCGTGCAGCATGCGCGAAAGGTGCGCGTACTCCAGACGCAAACCCGTGGCAAAAATCCCCGGGTCGTCCGAGCCGATAACCACGCTCACGGGGCCGTCTGCTGGATGTTTGCCCAAACCCAGCCAATTGCGAGCGTGGTGATCGTTGTAGCGCTTGTGAATGCTGATCCGCAGGTTGCTGCTCGGCAGGGTTTCAATAGCGATCGAACGCTCACGCAGCAAGCGCAACACCGCGTTTTGAATGGCCCGGATGACTTTGGGGCGCAATACATCGTTTTCCCGTGAAACGACCACGTCCTCGCGCGCGGCCTTCAATTCTTCGCTGCTCGCGTCGATGCCGTGCCGGCGCAGGAAGTGCGTGACTGCTCTGGCCTTGCCTTGACGGGCGTTGGCAAAGCAGCGGGCTTCGAAGCGGCGATTTGGGTCCACATCGTCCACGCTCACGTTTTGCGCCAACGGATCGAGGGAGCGCAGTTTCCACGACTCGGCAAGGAGGTCAGAGGTGATGCGCGGATCGTTCCAGATCTTCATCGACAGGCGCTGGATTTCTGCTTCAATCAACGGCAGGCTGTCAATGTGGGTGCGGGTCGACAGCAGCATTTCTCTGGCGAATACCAGGTCGTCCAGACGCTCTTCGGCCGGCATGACGACGTAGCCGCTGACTGCCTGCCACCACGCTTTAGGATCCAGTCCGGAAGCTGTGCCATGGCCAATCCGGCAGCCCGCATCGAAGTCGAGAAAGACCACCGCCTCATGGATTGCGCGTATTCCGGAGACAATGTGCCCGAAGTCTTCGCCAGCGTGATAGGTAAAACGGCGGATCCCGGCGTGACGCATGCGCCGAAATACCGGGGCGAACACTTCGGGGCCGGCGTGCCGTTCATTGCTGGCGGCATCGATGCCGCGAATCAGCGTTTCGAGTCCAGGGGTGCGCTGGATCAGCGAGACCAGTGCTCGTGCACGTTGATCGGATTCGCGACGGACTTTCGCGTCCCGGCAAATCGCGCGCAGTTTGTCCCCGGTGAAGAAGCTTTCGCGCTCTTTCTTGTCACTCTGCTTGACGAAGTGCGGCACCAGTCCCAGGCGTAAGCGTCGGGAAGAGCTGGGAATGTGGCTGGTACCGGGTTGCTCTGGCGAAATGCCAGGCCATTGATCATCGCCTTTTTCCAGCCGACGGACCCGGCTCAGCAAGTCCGACAGAGAGCGATACTCGCGTGCTTCGCGCATCACCCCGGCTGGTCGCGCCACCCCTTCGCCAAGAAACTCCAGATAACCGCGCAAGATCAAACCGAGCAGTTTTGCACTGTCATCGGGTGTCATTTTCGGGGTGAACCGACCTTCCAGGAAGTCCACGCCTTTTTGCTGTCCGCGCTCGATCTGGCGGAACCGCTCGGCATAGTCCTTTTCTGTCGCTTCGCGCAACTCGTTGAGGGTGATGCTTTGAAACTGATCGAAGCCTTTCTGATCTGCTTGCTGGATCAGCAAGCGACAGAACTGCGCGCGTAGCAGGGCGTAGTGCCAGAAGAGCAGGCCGCTGGTGTGATCCATGCGGTTCTGATCGAAACCTTTGAACAGCGCGATCAGTTGCCAGGCTTCCTTGACCACTTTGGGCGTGCGCGAAGAAAGCCGTTGCATACAGTGTTCCTGGGCGCGGCGATAGGCGGCGACTGGCGGCTCGGCAAACGTCGGCTCGGCCCTGGACGTCGCGCGGTTCAACAGGCGTGCCTTGAGCGCGGCGGCTGCTTGGGTCCGCAGCATCAGTCGTTCCGGCGAAAGATCCGGGTCTTCTTGTTGCAGCAGGCGTTTCACACCATTGCCGATCGCGACCCTGATGCCGATGTCTTGTTTGATGGTCTTGGCCGTCAGGCCGCCGACCACCTGGTCCGGCCGCTCCAGCGCATCGAACCAGACCTTTTCCGCCTCGGTGGTGCCGTTGAGGTGCATATGCGTTTCGTCCAGCCCCTCAGTCCGGCACAGGTGATCGAGAAACGGATCGTCGTCTACCGGCAAAGTGGAATCGCACAGCCACGCATTAATCCGGACCATCGCGCGCTGCAACTCATCAGCTGACGGCGTGGCGTCGGACAAGTCCAGGCGCTGCGCCATCCAGGCTGATGTGATCAGCAGCGGCGGAACCACCAGCACCAGATCCTGCCACGGCTCCAACAGGCGTGTGCGCACGCGGATCGAACCGTCGCGACCTTCGCACAGGAACAGGTCGCCGAGGCACCACAACAGTTCCGGCAGATTGCCATTCAGATCATCATCCGTGCCTTTCTGTGGGTTTTGCGGGCGGCCCAGGCACAAGCTGCCCGGATACTGATCGGGCACGACGGCGCGGCCGTTGATCCGCTTCAAGATCCGCGCAATCCGGTTTTCTACCCCTTCATCCGTCAGCCCAGGATGCAGTCGGCGCATTTCCAGGAAACGTCCGGTGCTGTGCGCATCGTTGAGGATGGCCTGTTGCTGCGGAGTGAAATGCCTGCCCACCTCAATCTTGGTGGGCGCTGATTGCGCCACGCGCTCGAAGGCGCGCAACAGATCGAGGTTGCCCAGCACGCACTTGGCGAAGTCCACCAACTCACGAGCCTCGAACAGCTCGTTGGCGAGGGGCGAGGACTGCTCGGATTTATTTCGTGACATTGCGTGGCACGACGTTGAGGACATCGTAGAAGCCGTCCAGCTCAACTGAACGCTGATTGGCGGACTGAACAATGGGGCCTATTTTGATCCGGATGGTTGGCGGTTTCAGCCAGTTATCGAAGTTAGAAGAAGCTTTGATGTTCTTCGCTGTCTGACTGTCTCTCCAGTTTTTCAATGCTTCGAGTGCGGTAGTTCTCAGTGGGTTTGTAGCCCAGAATTCATGATTGTCATCATCGTAAGGGTTCAGGAAAGCCCATACCAACGGGCAAGAAAGGACAATGATTGCCAAAGGATGAAGGGAGACGTCCGTTCTAGTTCCCTGGATACGGCCGAGTGCCTCGCGCAGCGGTCGATCTGAAACTTTCGGGCTTTCCTTACGTCCTGGCAAGCCCGAAGTCAGTACGAGGATGCCGTGCAGGATGTTGGTGATTTGCCGATGCAGAATCTGTCCACTTTTCCAGGACGATGTGACCTTTTCATCCAGGTCCATCAGGTCATCATGGATACGTGAAGCAATGCTACCCAGCAGCGCTGGAGAAACTGCAGCGTTCAGGCGTTCGTCACATGCAAAGACGTGCCACTCTTCAAGATTCTTCATGAATTTGTCGAAATGTTTATCGTCTTGAATGGCTGTAGCGCTCTCCTCTTCCTTTGGTTCCTCATCGCCCTGTTCGTCGACTGCTTCGGTGGAGAGGCTGAGTTCATCCTGTGTTTTTTCGCGTTTGAATGGAGGAATGGTGGCGGATACTGCGTGGGAAGTCAGGTCACCAATTTCGTTGGACATCAACAGATCACCAATCACGGCGAAAAGTGATAGTGCTGACAACGACCTGAACATTTCACCACGCGCGCTGAACCGCTTGTAGACGATCAGTCTGAGAACTTCGCTAAATTTTCCACTTCGCTCCTGAATTAGATCGTCGATTGAAAACCAGCTCACACTTTGTCGGATTTGCAGATCACCATATTCGGCATTGTTCAGGTGATAAACCCAATTTGCGGTAGTAATGTCGAGATCTGAGCCGTTAAGATCATTGAGGTCCGACATAGTCGGACGCTCGCCACTTTTTACTGGATCGATTAAACCGTACACACGAAGTAGACTTTCTTTTTGAGTCAACTTGTGGGTTAAGCCAACTGAGCCAAAAGAGCTGCCGGGTATTTTGCCGATTTCTTGACGACGAGATCTGTCTATAGTGCCAATACGTGCAGCTATTTCGGGCAGTGAGGGAGATGAGTTTGTCCAGAGAAAGCGGAATACGGATGATCGGATATCTCTTTCCACGTTTTCCGGACGTCGCATCATGGTAATGGGCAGTGCCAAAGCGAAGAGTGCTCTGAGAGGACCTCCATTGTGCGACTCAATCCCCTGGGCAAGTGACAGCGCCAGACAGTGCAGTACGACAGCTCTGACCGGATCAACCGGTACACCGAACTCCAGCAAATCGGGCGCATCATCCTGATTAATGAGCCAATCAAAAGCAGATCTCAAAGCGTAATCGAAGTTGCCTCGTTCAATGAGATCGGTCGGAACTTGGCTAGTTCTTAACCGGGTCTCGAATACTTTCAATATCATTTGACGACAGGATTTCTTGTCATCCTGATTGAGTGCTTGCAAATAGCCAATGACTAGGCGCAGGTGCTCCATGGATACGAAATCGAAGAACGACTGTGACTGCCCTTCTTTATCGAGCAATAGCTTTCGGATCTGTTCGTTAGCCCACTGAGCCAGGTCTTGTCCGCTCTCCTCCTTCACGCTGGTCTTAACCGAGACTCCTGAACGTTGCATGATGCCGCCCAGTGGCAACATTGGAATTCGGTTCTGCGGTGGAACTATTTTCAGAAGATACTGTTCTTCCAGCTCTAGCACCGCATGACTGAGATTGTGTTTATCTTTTCCAATAATATTGGGGTCGTATTTCAGGACTTGCTCGCCGAATGTGTTGTAGATGTTTCGTCGCAGTAGTCTGCCATAGAGATCCAAGTCACCGGAAAGCAACAGAACAAGGCGTGGGGATGTGAGGTATTTTCGGATGGTCTCGAGAATCGTGTGACCGTGGTTGAAGTTGGTGTCGACGTCATCAAAGGCAAGCACAAATGCTTTTTTGTGGTTGAGCAGACTCAACGCAGTCTCAAGGTAAACGCCAAATTTTAGCTCGAACGAACGACCTTTCTTAGCTTTGTGCAACCCACGGCTCATGACCCAAGTGGCTTCTTCCCATTCATTACCGTACGCTGAATTGGGACCGATTCCATCCAGTAGACCCAAACCCTCTGCCAAAGCTTGGCGTGCCTCCTCCAACTTGCCTCTTTCGTCTTTTACATCCGCAATGGCGGCCTCAATCATCGAGAGAATGACAATGATGATGTTTTCTTTCGTTTCTACCAGTGTTGGGTCAATCATCGGAAGAACGTGAAGCTGATTCGCTACCTTTGCAATATCTGCTTCGTCTGGTTTGTCCAGTTTTTGGGGGGTGTTAAGTCGGTGTAGTGCATTCAGAAGAAAAGTGGTCTTGCCACTACCGCGTCCACCTTGAATGAGCATCGCATTGTGTGTGCGTGAGTAGCTCAGTGAGGTTTCTTTAACTTTCGCGTAATTGTCTTCGCTATAGTCGGAAATGCCGTTTACCTGTTCGACGATCAATGAATCGAGTCGCTTGAGAGCGTCACGTTGCAGAATGTCGTTACGTTCGTCGAACTTTCCAGTCCCACTGCTTGAGAGGTTGATGACTAGTGGCGGCTGGCTCATCGGCGGTATCCCTTCCTGAAAAATAAAGGGAGTTTACTTGGAGAAATTGATGATGGCGAGATAATGGCGTTTTTCGCGATGTCTCATTCAAGATCAGCAGGATCTTCCTCTGTATAGCAAGACAATCACCACAAAAAAGCCCCCGCAACTGCGAAGTCGCGGGGGCTTTTTTGTATGGCGCTTCAGATCACTCTGTCTGCTGATCCTTGCTCTGACGTTTCTCGATCAAGTCCACCAAGCGCTTGGCCAGCGCCGGGTAGTTCTCGTCGAAGTGGTGACCACCAGGCAGTTTCACGGCCTCGCCCACCGCGGTCTTGTCGGTGCAGCCGCTTTCGTCGGTTTCTTCTTCACCGTAGATGCACACGACCTTGGCCGGTGGCAGTTTGGCCATTTCCGGGCCGGTGGCGGCTTCTTTGCCGGCGTTGCCGAGCCAGCCTTCGACTTCGATTTCGAAGCTGCCGGTGCGGGCGAAGGCCAGCAGGATGATTGCGTCGACGCGCTGCTGCTCGGTTTCCGGCAGGCGGTTGTAGATGGCCGGCAGGACGTCGGCGCCGAACGAGTAGCCGGTCAGGATGAAGCGCTTGGTGCCCCATTTCTGGCGGTAGTGCTGCATCAGTTCGGTCAGGTCCAGGGCGCTCTGTTCCGGGCTCTTGTGCTGCCAGTAGTAGCGCAGGGTGTCGATGCCGACGACCGGGTAGCCGATCTTGGCCATTTCACCGGCCACGTCGCGGTCCAGATCGCGCCAGCCGCCGTCGCCGGACAGGAACAGGGTCACGGTGTCCTTGGCCTGGCCGGCCGGGACTTCCACGACTGGAATCTGCAGGCCACCGTTGGCCTTGTCGCCGCCGACGAGGATCTTGCGCAGTTCGTTGTTCAGCACTTGCGGCAGGTTGATGTCGTAGTCGCTGATGCTGGTTTCGGCGTTCGGTTGATCGCGCACGAAACCGGCGCTGGTGTCGTCCGGGTTGTCGTTCCACGCCACCAGCCAGTGGCCGTGGGCGGCGGCTTTTGGCAGCAGGTGAGTGCAGCCGGGTTTTTCCAGGGCCAGGTCGACGGAGACGGCCTGAGCCTTGTCGTCCTTCTGCTCGGACAACCAGCGCCATGCCAGGACGGCGCCGGGGCCGATGCCGCTGACCAGCGTCGCCGGGCCGTTCAGTTCGCGCAGGCCGGCTTGCAGGGCGCGGCTTTGCAGCAGGCAGTCCTTGGGCAGGATCACTTGGACGATCTGCGCCGAAGCGCTGCGGCTCAGGGTGCTCAGTTGCTTGTCGCTGAGTTTCTGGTCGTCGTTGACCGCCACCAGCACCTGCGCCTTGGGCTTGGTGCCGGGGATGACCCGGGTCATGGCGGCGCCATCGGCCGGGGTGAGCTGTTCGAGAGTCGGTTCCGGTGCCGGGCGTTTGAGGTACCAGAAACCGCCACCGGCAATCGCGGCCAGCACCAGCAGTGCGACCAGGATGTACTTCAGGGAGCGTTGAATCATCAGCGTTTCACCAATCCAGTCAAGCCGCCCGCGATCAGGGCAGCAGTGTCGGCCAGCGCCACCAGCGGATCGAGTCCGGCGGGCACGGCCATATAACGGGGTTCCCAGTCGGGCTGGAACTTGTCTTTGAAGCGGCGCAAGCCTTGGAAGTTGTACAGCTGCTCACCACGGCGGAAAACCATCGAGCCCAGACGCTGGGTCAGCGGTGCCCCGCGCCGGGGTTGCAACCCCGACAGCGGCACCATGCCCAGGCTGAAGCGCGCGTATCCGTGACTCTTATAGTGTTGAATCAGACCGACCATCATGAATTCCATGGTCAGCTTGGGGGCGTCCGGGTGCGCGCGCATCAGGTCGAGACTGGCCAGGTCATGGCTGTAGGTCTCGAGCAGGTTGGCGAACGCCACGGGGCGGCCTTCGAAGCGAATCACCGCAATGCGGAAATGCTTCAGGTAATCGTCGCTGAAACGGCCGAGGGAGAAGCCTTTCTCGCGCACGTTCTTGCCGGTCAGCCAGGCATCGGAAATCACCTTGAGCTCATCCATCGGCGCTTGGCCCGGTTCATGGATCTCCAGCGACAGACCGTCGCGGGTGCCACGGTTCCAGGTGTAGCGCAGGTCCTTCATCTCCTTGCCCTTGGCTTCCAGGTCAAAGCGATGCAGATCGACCCGGGCTTCCTCGCCCAGCTTGATCGCGGTCAGGCCGATGTCCATGTAGTACGGCAGGTTCTCGGCGCGCACTTGATAGAACACAGGCCGGGCGTGATGGATGTCGCACAGGTCGCGGAACTGCCAGATCATCTCGGCCCGTTGCTGGCCGGGGCCGATCGGGTCGTACAGGGCCACCAGACTGCGGCCACGGCGGGCGTACATCAGGAAGGCTTCGTCGTTGGGATGAAACAGCAGCGCCTTGTCGCCGGTCAGGGCCAGGCCGCCGTCCGGTTGCGAGGAGGCCATCAGAATCTTCGAGGCGCGTTCCAGTTCATCGGGTGTCGGCAGATGGATCACCGGGCGAGCGGTGCGCAGCAGCCAGGTCAGGGCGATCACCAGCAGCAACACGGCGGCACCGAGCAGCGAGCGCAGGCCGCGCGGGGCATCGGCGTCGAGGGTGAACTGCCACCACAGTTGATGGCTGTACGGAACGTCCTGATAAGCGAACAGCAAAAGCCAGGTCGAAGCACCGAGTACGCACAGGCTGGCCACCAGATACAGCGGCGAGAACGGCAGTTCGGTCAGACGGCTAGGGCGGTAGAACGAACGACGGAACACCCCCAGCAGCGCGGCGGTGAGGGTCATCAGGGTCGCTTCTTCCCAGTCGAAACCCTTGAGCAGCGAGAGCAGGGCACCCACCAGCAACAGAATGGTGGTCAGCATCCACGCCGCCGACAACCGGCGACGCAGGCCCTGGGCAAGCATTAGGCACAGTACGCCGATCAGGCTGGCGCCAAAGTGCGAGGCGTCGACCAGACGGTGAGGAATCAGAAAGCCGATGTGTTCCAGACGGGTGTCGATCTCTGGCGTCGCGCCGGAAAACAGCAGCACCACGCCGGACAGGAACACCAGCACCGCGAGGATCGGTGCCGCCAGACCGGAAGCCGCTCGCATGGTCTGCGACTGAAACAGGCGCTGGCCTTCGTTGAGCAGCAACAGCACGCAGGCCACCAGCAACGGCAGCACCACATAGATCAGGCGATACAGGAGCAGGGCGGCAGCCAGTGGAGCGGCGCCGAGCTTGTCGGCGAACGCCGCGAGCAGAATCGCTTCGAAAACCCCCACGCCACCTGGAACGTGACTGAGCACGCCAGCAGCCAGCGCCAGCAGATAAACCAGCAGGAATGCACCGAAGGGCGGCGCTTCCGGCAGCAGCAGATAAAGGACGGTTGCAGCGGCGGCGACGTCGAGGGCGGTGATGACCAGTTGCAGGAACGTCAGGCGGCGACCCGGCAGGCGCAGGGTGCGACGACCGGCGCGGACCAGCAGGTTGTCCGGATAAGGTTGTTCCGGCAGGCGACGGCGATAGATGCCGATGGCCAGGATCGCACCGAGCAGCAGCACTACGCCGGCAATCGTTCCCAATAAAGTCTCGGACAGCCCCAGTGCCTGCGACGCAGCAGGCAGGTTGCTCAGGGTCGCAAGCGCAGCCAGCGGCGGCAGGGCGCAGCCCAGCGACAGGCTGGCGAACAGCGTCATGTGCGCGACTTCGGACGCGCCCAGCCCATGTCGTGCATATAAACGGTAGCGCACCGAGCCACCGGACAGCATCGACAGGCCGATGGCATTGCCGATGGCAAACGCGGTGAAGCCGCCGAGAGCCAGAGTTTTCGGTGCCAGTGTCACGCGGGCATAACGACTGGCCGACCATTCGTAGCCGAGCAGAATAATGAAGCCGACGACTGTCGCACCGAGGGCACCGAGCAGGGCCGGTTTCGGCACGTCGAGAATCGAGTCGTGCAGGGCGTCGAGATCGAGTTCGCTGAGTAGATGGCGACAAGCAATCAGCGCGATGGCGAACAGCAGCAAAGTAACCGCCAGACCGATTGGTTGCCGGTATTTGCTGATCCGATCCAGCAGGCGCAGACGCTCAGGCTTGATCGGTGGGTTCGCTGTGACGGTGTCTTGTGAATCAGACGAGTTGGCGCGCATCAATCACCTCTTGGATTGTGCGCGACAGGATGGAGGTATCCAGCCAAGTAACCAATCCCTGTAGAAAAAAATAATCACAAAATACTACGCCTCTCACCGGGTATCGGCGAGGGCAGGTCTTGGATTGCAGACGCCTTGCCTGCGACTTCAAGCATAGTCGCAACTTGGCGGGTCTGAAGATCCTGAACGGTTCACTGCACAGTGACAGATCATTGTTGCGAAAGGACTTTTTCCACAGATACAAAAAAGGCCACTCTTTCGAGTAGCCTTTTTTGATGTTTGGTTGCGGGAGCCGGATTTGAACCGACGACCTTCGGGTTATGAGCCCGACGAGCTACCAGACTGCTCCATCCCGCGTCTGTGTGGCGGCATTCTACAGGCGAACGGCGGGGTGTCAACCGATAATCCCGAGAAGGGTCAAATAAGTGTGCAATCGCGGCAAACGGTCGCAGGTGGCTGCTTAAGTTTCGGAATTGAAACGGATTCCTGTTTGCAGAACGTCGTGCATCGTCGTGAAAAACAGACGCGCACAAAAAAGGCCAATCTTTCGATTGGCCTTTTTTGATGTTTGGTTGCGGGAGCCGGATTTGAACCGACGACCTTCGGGTTATGAGCCCGACGAGCTACCAGACTGCTCCATCCCGCGTCTGTGTGGCGGCATTCTACAGAGGAACGCCGGGGTGTCAACCTTCAATTTTGATAAAACCTCTTCAGCTTCAATCGGTTAGCGCTGACGGACGGTCTTTTCAGAGGCTGCAGGTCAGGCACAGCAAGGGTTTCAGCTCTATTGGAGGTTGGTTTTCGATTGAGAAAATAAATTCAAAGTCCGTTTCCTACAAACTGAAAAGAACATTCATACCACTGGTGCTATATACAGGTGTCAGTGAGATACTGCCGGTCCGGCTCGCCATGTTTCCTTTTCTGTCATGACTCAGCGAAAAATCATCCACGTCGACTGTGACTGTTTCTACGCCGCCATCGAGATGCGGGATGACCCGAGCCTCGCCGGCAAGCCGTTGGCGGTCGGTGGCTCGGCGGACAGGCGCGGGGTGATCGCCACCTGCAACTATGAGGCGCGGGCTTACGGCGTTCGCTCGGCGATGTCCTCTGGACACGCCTTGAAGCTGTGCCCGGACCTGACCATCGTCAAGCCGAGAATGGACGCCTATCGCGAGGCGTCGAAGGAAATTCACACGATCTTCAGCGATTACACCGACCTCATCGAGCCGCTTTCGCTGGACGAGGCGTACCTCGACGTCTCGGACAGCGCGCATTTCGGCGGTAGCGCCACGCGGATCGCCCAGGACATTCGCCGCCGGGTGTCCAATCAGTTGCACATCACCGTCTCTGCCGGCGTGGCGCCTAACAAGTTTCTGGCCAAGATCGCCAGCGACTGGAAAAAGCCCAACGGCTTGTTCGTGATCACTCCAGATCAGGTCGAGGAGTTCGTCAGTGGCTTGCCGGTGAGCAAGTTGCACGGGGTCGGCAAGGTCACGGCCGACAAGTTGAGCAAGCTGGGTATCAGTGACTGTCTGCAATTGCGCGACTGGGACAAACTGGCGCTGGTACGGGAATTCGGAAGTTTCGGCGAGCGCTTGTGGAGTCTGGCCCGAGGGATCGATGAGCGGTTGGTGCACAACGACAGCCGCCGTCAGTCGATCAGTGTCGAAAATACCTACGACGTCGATCTGCCGGATCTGCGCAGTTGCCTCGACAAGCTTCCGGAACTGCTGGAAACCCTGAAAACCCGCATGGCGCGGATCGACAGCAGCTACCGGCCGGGCAAGCCATTCGTCAAAGTGAAGTTTCACGATTTCACCCAGACCACACTGGAGCAGGCCGGGGCAGGGCGGGATCTGGGCAGTTACCAGTTGATGCTGACGCAGGCGTTCAACCGCGGTGGCAAACCGGTGCGGCTATTGGGAGTGGGCGTGCGGCTGGAGGATTTACGCGGCGGGTTCGAACAAATGGAGTTGTTCGAGCGATAGACGGACAAAAAAATGCCCGAACCAGGTTCGGGCATTTTTTCAGGGGGTTCAGTTCGGCCCCGGATCCGCCACCAGACGCCCCGCATCCCGGGTCAGGGACTTGAGGAATTCGGCCTGCAACTCAGGATCGTTGCGGGTCAGTTCGATCAGGCTTTGTTCCAGTTCACTGGCTTCTTCTTCGAGGCCCAGTTCCGACAGACGCTTGACCCGGTGCACCCACTGGCTCACTTCGTCGTCTTCCAGATCGTCGTAGATCAGCCCGTGAGCCTCCAGCAGCTTGCCGCGCAGGTGAGTGCTGATCGCCAGAGACGAATCGGAATGCACGTCATCCTTGCTGTCTTCGACGCTGATCTGCAGTTTGCCTACATGATTGAGGTCGTTTTCGGCGAACGGGCTGTCCAGCAGGTTCAGACGCAGCACGCCGTTGCGATCGGTGGTCATGTCGAAGGTCTGCTTGCCGGCCTTGACCTGAACCGGGCGCTCGCTCCACGGCAGGCTCGAATACTCCGTGCGCTTGTCGCGCTGGACTTCGTCGATGCCGGCCAGATTCTGTTGCGCGCGACCGTTGGATTGCACGTTCATGAACGGGTTGAGCCCGGCGAAACCGTAGCTGAGCCAGTCACGTGTCACGCTGTCGGGCAGATTGCCGAGGGCAAACACGTTGACCACGTTCGCGCCGACGCCGCCGACCACCGCCACCGCGCCCAGCGGAATCTCGTAGATCTCCCGCCATGGCTGGTAAGGCGTGTAACGGTCGTAATGGCGCGTGACCTCGAACTCGGTGACTTCGAAAGTCTTCTGTTCGTTGATCTTCACGCGCCGTTGCGGCAGCTCAAGCACCTTGGGCTCGCCGACATCGATCTGCAGGCTGTGATCGAGCAGCTTGCGCTCGACACGTTCCTCGTGCTCGCTGCGTTGTGACATGTGATTGGCACAGCCGCTGACCAGCAGGGTGCCGCACAGGGCGGCACCACCGAGGCCTAAGGTGTTTCGCTTGAACATGACGTCTCTATCTGGTTTCAGCGGCGGATACGGGCCTGAAGGAAGGACAGCACGTCGGCAACCGGCAGCGCTTGCGCCTGGCCTTCGGTACGGCTCTTGTATTCCAGGTTGCCTTCGGCGAGGCCGCGGTCGCTGACCACGATCCGGTGCGGAATGCCGATCAGCTCCATGTCCGCGAACTTGATGCCCGGGCTGGTTTTCTTGTCGCGGTCGTCCAGCAGCACTTCGAAGCCGGCCGCGGTCAGTTCCGCGTACAGCTTGTCGGTGGCTTCGCGCACCTGCTCGGTTTCATAGCGCAGCGGCACCAGGGCGATCTGGAACGGCGCCAGAGTGTCGCTCCAGATGATGCCGTTCTCGTCGTTGTTCTGCTCGATGGCGGCAGCCACCACGCGGGAAACGCCGATACCGTAGCAACCCATTTCCAGGGTTACCGGCTTGCCGTTCTCGCCCAGCACTTCGCACTTCATCGCCTTGCTGTACTTGTTGCCCAGCTGGAAGATGTGCCCGACTTCGATGCCGCGCTTGATTTCCAGGGTGCCTTTGCCGTCCGGGCTTGGGTCACCAGCCACGACGTTGCGCAGGTCGGCCACGGTCGGAACCGGCAGATCACGCTCCCAGTTCACGCCGAAGTAGTGCTTGTCGTCGATGTTGGCACCGATGCCGAAGTCGCTCATCAGCTCGACCGAACGGTCGATGATGATCGGCAGCGGCAGGTTCAGCGGGCCGAGGGAACCGGCGCCGGCGCCGATGGCGTCACGCAGTTCGGCATCGGAGGCCATGACCAGCGGGCTGGCAACGCCTGGCTGGTTGGCAGCCTTGATCTCGTTCAGCTCGTGGTCGCCACGGATGATCAGGGCGATCAGCTTGCCTTCTTCTTCGGCGTGCACGATCAGGGTCTTGATGGTCTTTTCAATCGGCAGATTGAATTTCTCCACCAGGGCCGCGATGGTCTTGGTGTCTGGCGTGTCGACCAGGCGCAGCTCTTCGCTTGGCGCGGCGCGCGAGGTTTCACGCGGCACGGCTTCGGCCTTCTCGATGTTCGCTGCGTAGTCGGAACCGTTGCTGAAGACGATATCGTCTTCGCCGGACTCGGCCAGCACGTGGAACTCGTGGGAACCGGCGCCACCGATCGAACCGTTGTCGGCTTCCACCGGACGGAACTTCAGGCCCAGGCGGGTGAAGATGTTGCAGTACGCTTCGTGCATGCGGTCGTAGGTGATCTGCAGCGACGCCTGATCCGCATGGAAGGAGTACGAGTCTTTCATGATGAATTCGCGACCGCGCATCAGGCCGAAGCGTGGACGGATTTCGTCACGGAATTTGGTCTGGATCTGGTACAGGTTGATCGGCAGCTGTTTGTAGCTGCTCAACTCGTTGCGCATCAGATCGGTGATCACTTCTTCGTGGGTCGGGCCCGCGCAGAAATCACGACCGTGGCGGTCTTTGATGCGCAGCAGCTCAGGGCCGTATTCTTCCCAGCGCCCCGATTCCTGCCACAGCTCGGCAGGTTGGGTGCTCGGCATCAACACTTCCAGAGAGCCGGCGGCGTTCATTTCTTCGCGAACGATGGCTTCCACCTTGCGCATCACTCGCAAGCCCATCGGCAGCCAGGTGTACAGGCCCGAGGCGAGTTTGCGGATCATGCCGGCGCGCAGCATCAGCTGATGGCTGATCACGACCGCGTCGGAAGGCGTTTCTTTCTGTGTGGCGAGCAAAAATTGACTGGTGCGCATGGTTGGCCGTTGTCGGTTGCTATGACTGGAAATGACGGAGCAGTGTAACGGCGAGATCCGCCGACGTACAGAAGTGCGGCCCCGGCGGAAAACCTTCCGCCGGGTGCGAGATGTCTTACGATTCTTCCACGACGGAGGTCGGTGCAGGTTCCGGCGTCGGCGTCGGGCCTTCGCGGCGGCTTTCCTGGAACCAGTGCAGGGCGATCAGCACCAGGGTCGGAACGCCGAGCAGCGCGGTGATCAGGAAGAAATTGTGGTAACCGAATTTCTCCACCATCACCCCGGAGTAGCCGCCGATCAGGCGCGGCAGCAGGAGCATGATCGAGCTGAGCAGGGCGTACTGGGTGGCGGAGAATTTGAGGTTGGTCAGGCTCGACAGGTAGGCGACGAACGCCGACGTGGCCAGGCCCGAACTGAAGTTGTCGAGGGAGATCGTCACCACCAGCATCTGCAGGTTCGGGCCCATGTCGGCGAGCATCAGGAACAGCAGGTTAGTGGCCGCCGACGCGGCGCCGCCGATGAACAGGATCGGCAGGATGCCGAAGCGCACGATCAGCAGACCGCCCATGCCGGCGCCGACGAGGGTCATGATCAGGCCGAAGATCTTGCTGACGCTGGCAATCTGGTCCTTGGTGAAGCCCTGGTCGATGTAGAACACGTTGGCCATCACGCCCATCACCGTGTCGGACATCCGATAGGTGGCGATCAGACCGAGCAACAGCAGCGCCTGCCAGCGGTAGCGCAGGATGAAGTCGTTGACCGGCGTCAGCACTGGCGCCAGACCGCGACGCCCCATGGCCGAGAGGCACAGGCAAGTCAGCGTGGTGTAGAGAATCGCGCGCAGGAACGCCCGGTCTTCCAGCAGCAGGTCCAGCGGGCTCATGTCGCCGAACAGCACGCTCGCGAAATCGGTGTTGTAGAGCTGGGTGAACATCGCAGGCACAGACACCAGCAAAATGATCAGCACGAACACCGACATCAACTGATGCATGAAGGTGTAGCGCCCGGCCTGCAACTGGGTGCGCAATGGCACGGGCGGCTCGCGCATCAACAGGGTGGTGAGCAGGGCAGGGACCATCAGGGCGCCGAACAGCACGTAGGTGCCGGTCCAGGCGGAGTGCTGGTAGTTGAAGCCCGTGGAGCCGAAGCCCTCGGCGAAGAACAGTGCACCGGCCGTCGCGAGCAACGCAGCGACCCGATAACCGGACATGTAACTGGCGGCCAGTGCGGCCTGACGGTTGTCTTCGGCGATTTCCAGGCGATAGGCGTCGACGGCGATATCCTGGGTGGCAGAGGCGAATGCAACGACCACCGCGATAGCGATCAGCCAGGACAGGTGTTTCTGCGGGTCGCAAAAGCCCATGCCGATCAGACCGAGGATCACCAGCGTCTGTGAAAGTACCAGCCACGAACGGCGGCGCCCCAGCTTGCCCAACAACGGCAGGCGCCATTGGTCGAGCAGGGGCGACCAGACCCATTTGAAGGCATAAGCCAGACCGATCAGGCTGGCGTAACCGATCGTCTCGCGGGCCACACCGGCTTCACGCAGCCAGACCGAAAGTGTCGAGAACACCAGCATGTACGGCAGGCCGGCGGCGAAACCCAGCAACAACAGCACGAGCGTCGAAGGACTGGCATAGGCGGCGAGCGCGGCGCGCCAGGTTTTACGGGGCATGGGCTGAAGTCTGCCTCAAGATTGCGAAAACAAAGCGCGCACTCTAACCGCTGTGCTCTACCGGACGCCAGCCATGGCGCCGAATATCCACACGATTGTTCAGGACGGTGATGCCTTCCATGCGCAATCGTGCCCGCTGTTCGTCCCCGGACGGGCTGCCCGCCGGCAGGCTGATCCGACCGCCGGCGCCGAGTACACGGTGCCACGGCAGCTTGGTGTCGCCGGGCAATTGGCTCAGGGTCCGGCCGACCCAGCGGGCGGCGCGCCCCAACCCCGCCAGTTCGGCCAACTGACCATAGCTGACGACCTTGCCCTCAGGCACTTGGGCGAGGGTGGAATAGAGTGCCGTGCGTCGGATTTGCGGATCGTTTTCGCAGGCATGCATCGGGTCTGTCACGTGCGCGGTTCCTGAGCTTGATCGCGTTATGTCCTTAAGCGTAATCGGTGGAGGGGCAATTGAGAAATGAACTCAACAGAAATAGCCGGGTCACTCCTTGTCAGGGAATTATTCCTACGGATAATGCCGACCCTTTTTCGCAAACCAGAGTCCCCGATTCGCTTATGTTGTCCAGAACCCTGCTGTGCCTTGCTGTCTTCAGTGCGTCCACACCCTTGCTTGCCGATACCGTCTGGTTGAAGAACGGTGACAAGCTGAGCGGCAAAATCACGCTGTTCGACGGTGGCAAGTTGCTGGTCCAGACCCAGTACGCGGGTGCCGTGACTATCGACTGGAAGCAGGTCAAGACCCTGGAGAGCGACCAGGAGTTGCTGGTCAAGCAGGACGCCTACAACGGCGAGAAGGCCAAGTCGCTGAGCGCCGCCGAAGACGGCAAGGTCACTCTGGCCAACGGCGAAGCGCCGAAAACCGTGGAGCTGGCGAGCATTCAGCAGATTCTCAAGCCCAAACCGGTGGTCGAGGATCTGGTGTGGAAGGGCAATGTCGACCTGGCGCTGGATTATCAGCGTGCGGAGAAGGACACCGACGATTACGACATCGGCTTCAAGACGTCCGCCCGCCACGGTCGCTGGCGGCACACCGCCGAGGGCGAGTACAACCGCGAAGTGCAGGACGACGTGACCACCACCGACAACTGGCGCGCCGAGTACGCACTCGACCGCTTCCTGACGGACAAGTGGTTCTGGCAGGGCCGCCTGAACTACAAGCGCGATCACATCGAAGAGCTGGCGCGCCAGCGCGTGGTCGGTACCGGTCCGGGTTACCAGTTCTGGGATGACGAGCTGGGGGCGTTCTCCCTCGGCTCGCTGCTCAACCGCACTGACTACCAGTATCGCGATGGCAGCAAGGACAACTTCTATTCAGTCGCCATGAAGTGGGACTACAACCGCTACCTGATCGGCAAGAAGGTTGAGTTCTTCACCAATGGCGAAGTCGGCAAGCCGCTGTCCGGTGTGGCCGATTATGCGCTGGATGCGGAAATGGGCCTGCGCTACAAGGTCACCGACTGGGCATCCCTCAACCTCAAGGCTGAGCGCGACATCATCAGCGGCACCGAGGATGCGGACTTGAGCAAGACCCGCTACACCGCCGGCTTCGGCGTCGCCTGGTAAGCAACAAAAAAGATCGCAGCCTTCGCAGGCTGCGATCTTTTTTTGCGCCCGGAAAAACAGACGCCCACAAAAAAGCCCCGCTTTTGAGGGCGGGGCCTTTTACTAAAGAAGCTACAAGTTAGATAACTTGTACTTCTTCAGCTTGCATGCCTTTCTGACCGCGGGTAGCGATGAAAGAAACCTGTTGGCCTTCTTTCAGGCTTTTGAAGCCGTCGGATTGGATAGCTTTGAAGTGAACGAACAGGTCGTCACCGGATTGTGGAGTGATGAAGCCGAAGCCTTTTTCATCGTTGAACCACTTAACGGTACCGGTTTGGCGATTAGACATGGTGTAACTCCTTGAACAAAGATAACTGCGACTCAGGAAGAACCCTGGCCGAGACTGAGTGCAAAGAGCAGGAAAAATTCTTGTAGATGGTTGGATCGAAATTCAACATATCGTGTAGAGATTCTCAGTGACACAAGCAGCACAGTGGCGCCACCTTAACCCTTTTTCCGGAACGTGCCAATGCTTCTTGCGAAGGTTTCTCTGTTTTAAGGATCGGCGGTGTGACGGTTCGTCGCCAGGCCGCGTAATTCCTGCACGTTCGGCGAGATTTGCAGCCCGGACTTTGAACCCGGCGGCGCGCCCGGTAAGATGCCGGACAGATTTTTTCCACCTCGCTATTCAGGACACCCGCCATGAGCATCAAATCGGACAAGTGGATTCGCCGCATGGCGCAGGAACACGGCATGATCGAGCCGTTCGTCGAGCGTCAGGTACGTGGCAGCGACGACAGCCGTGTGATCTCCTACGGTGTGTCGAGCTACGGCTACGATGTGCGTTGCACCAATCATTTCAAGGTGTTCACCAACATCAATTCGGCCATCGTCGATCCGAAGAACTTCGACGCCGGCAGCTTCGTCGACGTCCACAGCGACGTCTGCATCATTCCGCCGAACTCCTTCGCCCTGGCCACGACCGTTGAATACTTCCGTATTCCACGCAATGTCCTGACCATCTGCCTGGGCAAGAGCACCTACGCTCGCTGCGGCATCATCGTCAACGTCACCCCGCTCGAGCCCGAGTGGGAAGGCCAGGTGACCCTGGAGTTCTCGAACACCACCAACCTGCCGGCGAAGATCTACGCCAACGAAGGCGTGGCGCAGATGCTGTTCCTCGAATCCGACGAGGAATGCGAAGTCTCCTACAAGGATCGTGCGGGTAAGTATCAGGGCCAGCGTGGCGTGACCCTGCCTCGCACCTGATCCGTCCATCCGGCAGTTACCGGGAATTCTTCGGCGGGTAGACACTCTATGGGGTGTACTGCCCGTTTCGCGAACAGCGGGACGGGCCTTCGCCGAGGAGTGCTCCATGAAGATCGATCCGCAAATCACTGCCGAACTGGCAAGGCTCGAGCCCAATCAGATTGGCGTATTGGCCTGGTCCTTGTTGGCACACCCGCCCGTCGCCATGGCTGGCGGAATTCCTCACCAGCCCGATCCCGATACCCCCAACGAAGAACCGACCGAGCCCGGCGAACCGACGTTGCCGGACAAACCGCCACCTGCGCCCGTCGCTTGATTGAATGCATGGCCCGTCGGCTGAAACCTGAACAGGACTTCAGCCGACGGGCCATATTTCGTTGTCGCCAATGACAAAGATCCGACAGCTGTCTTCCTTCTCCACCGGATAACCGCCGGTGAAGGCGCCAAACGCCGGCAACAGGCTGATGCGCTCCCCCAGCCTGAAACACGCCAGCCGCAAACGCTGACGCCCCTTGCCGTTCAATCGATAGACCGGGTGGACGTGGCCAGCAAGCACGTGGCGTTCAGGGTGCGGATCGGGTTCGTGCTGCAACGCGAAGGGCCCCAGCAGCATCGGCTCCGGCACCACCCGAATGTTCAACGTCGCTGGAGGATCACCGGCACGTTTATCGTGATTACCGCGTATCAGCGTGATCGGCAGATCGGCGTGGCGTAAGCGCCATTCAGACAAAGCATTCAAAGTGCCCGAGGCATGCGAACCGGGCCCGTGCAGAAAATCCCCGAGAAAGATCAGTTGCCGACACGGCAGTTTCGCCAGCAACTGCTCGATCACGGCAATGTTGCTCGCTGTCGTGCCCTGCGGCACAGGCTGCCCCAGGCGCCGGTAAGCGGCAGCCTTGCCGAAATGCACATCGGCAATCAGCAGCGCCTGTTGCGCGGGCCAGTACAGCGCTTTTTCCGGCAACAACCAGAGGTCTTCGCCTGCCAGACGCACCGGGTAGGGCGCGCTCATCAGGATTGGCCCTTGTCAGCAGTTTTCTCCAGGTCGCCGACCATTCGGCGGATCCGGTCGGCGAGTTTTTCCGAGCTCATGCTTTCGCGCATGCGTTCCACCAGCAATGGAAAGCCGAGTGGTGTAGGACGTTTGATCAGGTGCATGTCCAGTTTCATCTGGTTGATTCGCTCCAGTGTCTGTTCCAGTCGACGAATATCCAGTTCTTCCCGCAGGACTTCTTCCCCGGCCTGGGCCAATAGCAGGTTGTCGGCGTCGTATTGTTTGAACACTTCGAAGAACAGCCCGCTGGAAGCCTGCACCTGACGGGTGCTTTTCGGCGCGCCGGGGTAACCGGCAAACACCAGCCCGGCAATCCGCGCGATTTCCCGAAACCTGCGCAGCGCCAGTTCCCCCGCATTGAGGCTGGCCAGCACATCCCTCAATAAATCCTCGGGACTGAGCAGCGCGCCATCCAGCTGCACAGACCAGTCAACGGGCGTGGCGCTGAGCAATTCCAGTCCGTAATCGTTGACCGCAATCGAGAAAGTCACAGGCAGGCGCTGACTGACCCGCCACGCCAACAGACTGGCCAGCCCCAGATGCACCTGACGTCCGGCAAACGGGTAGAGGAAAAGGTGCCAGCCTTCGCGGGATTTCAGCACTTCGGCCAGCAGATTGTTGACGGTCGGCAGGCCCGACCAGCGCATCTGCGTTTCCAGTAACGGGCGCAAGGCCTGCATTTCCGGGCCGGCGAATTCACCTTGTGCCGCCGCGCTGAATCGGGTGACCACCGCTTCGGCCAATTCATTGGAGAGCGGCATGCGTCCACCATTCCAGCGCGGTACGGCGGCTTTTTTCGCGGTGCTGCGTTTGACGTAGGCGGTCATGTTTTCCACCCGCACCAGTTCCAGCAAGCGTCCGGCGAACAGGAAGCCGTCGCCCGGTTTGAGGCGGGCGATAAAGCCTTCTTCAACGCTGCCCAGTTGTTTGCCGCCACCACCCTTGCTCCAGAACTTCAAATGGATCGAGGCATCGCTGACGATGGTGCCGATGCTCATCCTGTGACGGCGCGCCAGGCGGGCATCGGGGACGCGCCAGATCCCGTGCTCATCCGGCTCGACCCGGCGGTAATCCGGATACGCCGTCAGCGACATCCCGCCGTGGCGTACGAAAGCCAGCGCCCAGGCCCAGTCCGCGAGCGTCAGGTCACGATAGGCCCAGGCGACACGGACTTCTTCGTACAGCTCATCGGGAACAAAGCCACCGCCCAGGGCCATGCTGACCAGATGCTGCACCAGTACATCCAGCGGTTTGTGCGGTGACAATCGAGGTTCGATCCGCCGCTGCGCCACGGCATCGCGAGCGGCCGCGGCTTCGATCAGTTCCAGACTGTGGGTCGGCACCAGGGTGACCCGCGACGTTCTGCCGGGCGCATGGCCCGAACGCCCGGCACGCTGCATCAGTCGCGCCACGCCTTTGGCCGAGCCGATTTGCAGCACCCGCTCCACCGGCAGGAAATCCACCCCCAGATCCAGACTTGAAGTGCAGACCACGGCTTTGAGTTGGCCGTTCTTCAGCGCTTGCTCGACCCAGTCGCGGGTGTCGCGGGACAGCGAGCTGTGGTGCAGGGCGATCAGGCCGGCCCAGTCCGGTCGCGCTTCCAGCAACGCCTGATACCAGATTTCCGATTGCGCCCGGGTGTTGGTGAACACCAGGCTGCTGGCGCAGACGTCCAGTTCGGCGACCACCTGCGGCAACATTTTCAGACCGATATGCCCGGCCCAGGGAAAGCGTTCGATCGCCGGTGGGAGCAGGGTGTCGACCTTGAGCGACTTTTCGCTTTGCCCCTGAATACTCACGCCGCCACCCTGTGGGATGAGTACCTGTTCGGCGTGGGACTGATTGCCGAGCGTCGCGGAAACGCCCCAGACGATCAGCCCCGGCTGCCAGCGCCGTAGCCGGGCGAGGGCCAGTTGCAATTGCACGCCACGCTTGTTGCCGAGCAATTCGTGCCATTCATCCACCACAACCATGCGCAGCGTCGACAGCGCCGTTTGCGCGTCGGCGCGGGCGAGCATCAGGGTCAGGCTTTCCGGGGTGGTGATCAACGTAGTTGGCAGGCGCCGGTTCTGCCGGGCGCGCTCGCTGCTGCCGGTGTCGCCGGTGCGCAGGCCGACGCTCCAGGGAATCTGCAGATCGTCGAGCGGCGTTTGCAGGGCGCGCGCGGTGTCGGCGGCCAGCGCGCGCATCGGCGTGATCCACAAGACGGTCAGCGGTTCGGCGGGTGGGGGGCGTTTGCGAGTGGTTGCAGCAACAGGCCCGGAGCGGGCAAAGCGATTGAGCGCGGCAAACCACACCGCGTAGGTTTTACCGGCACCGGTGCTGGCGTGCAGCAGGCCGGATTCGTCACGTTTGACCGCGGCCCACACCTGCTTCTGAAAAGCGAACGGCTTCCAGTCGCGGGCGCTGAACCAGTGTTTGGCGAAGTCGGTGGAAGTGCCCATGCCGGCGACGTGTGCTCTGAAGGTGTTCCTTCAGTGACCGCGCCGGCCGGGCAATAGTTTTACTTGAGATTGCCGCTGAGGAATTGCTTCAGGCGTTCGCTTTTCGGATTGCCCAGCACTTCTTCGGGCGCGCCTTCTTCTTCCACCAGCCCCTGATGCAGGAACAGCACCTGGCTCGAGACCTTGCGCGCAAAGCTCATTTCATGGGTGACCATGATCATGGTCCGGCCTTCCTCGGCCAGGCCCTGAATCACCTTGAGCACTTCGCCAACCAGCTCCGGGTCGAGCGCTGAAGTCGGTTCGTCGAACAGCATGACTTCCGGCTCCATCGCCAGAGCCCGGGCAATCGCCACCCGTTGTTGCTGGCCGCCGGAGAGGAACGCCGGGTACTGATCGGCCACCCGCGCCGGCAAACCGACCTTTTCCAGATAACGCCGGGCGCGGTCGTCGGCTTCCTGTTTGCTGCAGCCCAGCACCCGGCGCGGGGCCATGGTGATGTTTTCCAGCACGGTCATGTGGCTCCACAGGTTGAAGTGCTGGAACACCATCGCCAGTCGCGTGCGCAGGCGTTGCAGTTCATCGGCGTCGGCGACGTGCATGCCGTGGCGGTCGGTGACCATGCGGATCGCCTGGCCGTCGAGGCTCATCGCGCCGTCGTTGGGTTGTTCGAGAAAGTTGATGCAGCGCAAAAAGGTGCTTTTGCCCGAGCCGCTGGCGCCGATCAGGCTGATCACGTCGCCGGTCTTGGCCTTGAGCGAGACGCCTTTGAGCACCTGATGGTCGCCATAGCTTTTGTGCAGGCCTTCAACGGTCAATTTGTACATGGGACAGGCATCCTCAAGGCGAAAGTAGATAGCCGCTGCGATAGGCTTCGGCGCCCGCGACGTGGGCGATCACCATCCCGGCGGTGGCCATGCGCCGCAGCGAGCGGGCATAGAGCAGACCGGAAGCGGTGCAATGGACTGGCGTGACCCGGTCGCTGATCGGGTCGATGATTTCGGCGATTTTCTGCCCGGCTTCCAGGTACTGGCCGGGCGTGGCGGTGTAGACCAGCAGGCCGCCGACGGGAGTAGCCACCGGTTCCACGCCGGCCAGGGGTGTGGCGGGATGTGGCAGGGCCGGCAAGGCTTTGGGTTCACCGACGATGGCGCCGAAGTGGATCAGGTAATCGATCAGCGCGTGGCAATCGCGACTGGCCAGCGGATGGGTGACATCCCCCTGGCCGCGCAACTCGACGGTGACCGAGAAACTGCCGAGCGGAATGTCGAAGTGTTCGCCGAAGCGCTCCTTCAATTGCCACCACAGCAGGGTGAAGCACTCGTCGAACGACTGGCCGCCGGAGTCGGTGGCCAGCAGGCTCGCCTGGGATTCGATATAGCGCGCCAGCGGCTCGACCTGCGGCCAGGCCTCGGGCGTGGTGTAGAGGTGAACCACGGATTCGAAATCGCAATGCAGGTCCAGCACCATGTCCGCATCGCAGGCCAGCCGTTGCAGGGTCAGGCGCTGGGATTGCAGCTGAGTCGTGGCGGTGTGGCGGGCGAGGGCGTTGCGCAGGCTGGACCGGATCAGTTCGAGGTTGCGCTGCGGGTCATCGCTCAGTTGCGCTTCGATTTCGTTGCCGATTTCTTCGCTGAGGTCGACGAACCAGCGGTTGAAATTCTGCCCGCTCTCCAGCTCGTAGCGGCCCAGCGGCACATCCATCAGCACCTGTTCGAGGCCGACCGGGTTGGCCACCGGCACCAGCACGATTTCGCTGCGCAGGCGGCCGGCGGCTTCCAGCTCCGCCAAGCGCTGCTTGAGGTGCCAGGCCACGAGCATGCCGGGCAGTTCGTCGGCGTGCAGCGAGGACTGGATGTAAATCTTGCCCTGGGCCTTGTCCGGGCCGAAGTGAAAGCTGTGGATCTGTCGTGCGGTCCCCGGCAGCGGGGCCAGCAGGTCGTGTATCTGGTGGCGCATCTCAAAAGGGTCCTAGTGGGTCGGGCCGAGGAAGGCCAGCCATCGGCGTTCGGCAAGGCGGAACAGGCCGACCAGCGCAAAGGTGATGGTCAGGTAGATCAGCGCGGCGATGCCGAACGACTGGAAGGTCAGGAAGGTCGCCGAGTTGGCGTCCCGCGCGACTTTCAGGATGTCGGGGATGGTCGCGGTGAAAGCCACGGTGGTCGAGTGCAGCATCAGGATCACTTCGTTGCTGTAGTACGGCAACGAACGGCGCAGCGCAGACGGCATGATCACGTAGGCATACAGCTTCCAGCCGGTCAGGCCGTAGGCCTTGGCCGCTTCGACTTCGCCGTGGTTCATGCTGCGGATGGCCCCGGCGAAAATCTCCGTGGTGTAGGCGCAAGTATTGAGGGCGAAGGCCAGGATCGTGCAGTTCATCGCATCGCGGAAGAAACTGTCGAGCACCGGTTGCGCGCGCACGGCGGCCAGGCTGTAGATCCCGGTGTAGCAGATCAGTAACTGGATATAGAGCGGCGTGCCACGGAACAGATAGGTGTAGAACTGCACCGGCCAGCGAATGTAGAAGTGCGGCGAAACGCGGGCGATCGACAGCGGAATCGACACGAGGAAACCGAAGAAGATCGAGGCGCTGAGCAGCCACATCGTCATCGCCAGCCCGGTGATGTTCTGGCCGTCGGTATAAAGGAAGGCTTTCCAGTATTCCTGCAGGAGTTCGATCATCGTACGGCCTCCCGCGCACCGGCGGCGTAACGGCGTTCGAGCCAGCGCAGGATGATGTTGGAAGCACTGGTGATCAGCAGGTAAATCAACGCGGCGAGGACCAGGAAGTAAAACAGTTGATAGGTGCTTTTACCGGCGTCCTGCGCAGCCTTGACCAGATCGGCCAGGCCGATGATCGAAACCAGCGCGGTGGCCTTGAGCATCACCATCCAGTTGTTGCCGATGCCCGGCAGGGCGAAGCGCATCATTTGCGGGAACACCACGAAACGAAAGCGCTGGCCGCGCTTGAGGCCATAGGCGGTGGCAGCTTCGACCTGACCGCGCGGTACGGCGAGAATCGCCCCGCGAAAGGTTTCAGTGAAGTACGCGCCATAAATGAAGCCCAGGGTCAGGACCCCGGCGCTGAACGGGTCAATCTCGATGTATTCCCATTCCAGATAATCGGTGAGCGTCGTCAGCCAGGTTTGCAGGCTGTAGAAGATCAGCAGCATCAGCACCAGGTCCGGCACCCCGCGAATCAGCGTGGTGTAGAGCTGGGCGGGCAGGCGCAGCAGTTTGACTTTTGACAGCTTGGCACTGGCGCCGAGCAGGCCGAGCAACACGGCCACCAGCAGCGACAACGCCGACAATTTGATGGTCATCCAGGTGCCTTCCAACAGCAAAGGGCCGAAACCCTTGAGGCTGAAGGCGGAGAGCCCCAGATTTTGTAAGAGGTTTTCGAACATAAATCAGCAACCTGACTGAATGAAAAAGGCGCCCATCGAGGATGGGCGCCGGGGCATTATTTGCCGCTGTACAGATTCAGATCGCCAAAGTGTTTCTTTTGAATCTCGGCGTATTTGCCATCATCGTGTAACGCTTTGATACCTTTATCCAAAAGCGCTTTCAGCTCGGTGTTACCTTTCTTAATACCGACAGCGGTCTTGGCTGGCAGCAAGTGGTTGTCGACCGGTTCGCTGACGGCATAGTCGGCGCCCTGTGGCGACTTCAGAAAGCCTAGTTCGGCCTGCAACATGTCCTGAATGCCCGCATCGAGACGGCCGGAAGTCAGGTCGGAATACACCTGGTCCTGGTTCTGATAGGCCTGGGTTTTCACGCCGGCCTTGTCCAGCACGGCTTTGGCATAGGCTTCCTGGATGGTGCCTTGCTCGTAGCCGACGGTTTTGCCTTTCAGCGAGGCGACGTCGTCGGTGATGCCCGAGCCTTTTTTCGACACGTATGCAGTCGGGCCGGAGAACAGCTCGCTGGAGAAGTCGATGACTTTTTCGCGGGCTTCGGTAACGGTCATCGACGAGATCACACCGTCGAATTTGTTGGCCTTGAGGCCCGGAATCATACCGTCGAAGTCACTTTCGACCCATTTGCACTTGACCTTCAGCTCGGCGCAGATCGCGTTGCCCAGATCGATGTCGAAGCCAACCAGGCTGCCGTCTGCCGCTTTCGACTCGAACGGTGCGTAGGAAGGGTCAACGCCAAACCGCAGTTCTTTGTATTCCTTGGCCAGCGCGGAGCCGGCGGCCATGCACAACGCCAGTGCAGAAAGGGTCAGCAATGCTTTTTTCATTATTCAATCCCTAAGAACCAATATGAGCGCTTGTGGCGCGGAATGATTGTTACTGGAGCGCTTACGACTTATAGAAAGTAGCAATTTCCGAACCAGAGTCCCGAACAAGTGTTTTAAAAGGTGTAGGAAGTGCATGCCGGGGCCGGTCAGTGCACGAAAACGGGCGCGCCGGAAAAGCTGCACCAGGATGGTTCGGGGGGATCGTTCCCACGCTCCGCGTGAGAATGCAGCCCGGGACGCTCCGCGTCCCAAAGCGGACGCAGAGCGTCCATTGAGGCATTCCCACGCGGAGCGTGGGAACGATCGGGGTTAAGGGGGGGAGTATCGTTGGGAAGGGGTCAGACCAGCAGGTTTTGCAAGGTCGCCAGGCTGTCGGCCTCGTCTACGGTCTTGTCCTGGCGCCAGCGCAACATGCGCGGGAAGCGCACGGCGATGCCGCTCTTGTGCCGGCGGGAGAGGGCGATGCCTTCGAAGCCCAGTTCGAACACCAGACTCGGTTTCACGCTGCTGACCGGGCCGAACTTTTCGACGGTGGTCTTGCGCACGATGCTGTCGACTTCGCGCATTTCCGCGTCCGTCAGCCCGGAATAGGCCTTGGCGAACGGCACCAGCGCCCGCGCACTGGAACCGGGCGGGCCATCCCAGACCGCAAAGGTGTAATCGCTGTAGAGACTGGCGCGGCGACCATGCCCGCGCTGGGCGTAGATCAGCACCGCGTCGACGCTGAACGGGTCGACCTTCCATTTCCACCACACGCCCATGTCCTTGGTCCGGCCGACGCCGTACATCGCGTCCCGGGCCTTGAGCATCATGCCTTCGACCCCCAAGCGTCTGGAGGCTTCGCGCTGGCGGGCGAGGTCGAACCAGTCGTCACCCGTCAGGATCGGCGAAGGCAGCAGCACCGGGTTGTTGCAGCGGGCGATGACTTGTTCCAGTTGTTCACGACGCCTGGCTTGGGGCTGGTTGCGCCAGTCTTCGCCCTGCCATTCGAGCAGGTCGTAGGCGAGTACCACCACCGGTGCGTCTTCAAGGATTTTCCGGTCCAGCGACTTGCGGCCGATCCGTTGTTGCAACAGCGCGAAGGGTTGCACCGCCGGGGCTTCTGTCGACTGCGGATCGAACGCATCTTCGGTGACCGGACGCTGGTTCTTCCACACCACGATCTCGCCATCGATCACCGTGCCGTCGGGTAAACCGTGCACCAGCGTATCGAGTTCGGGAAAACGTTCGGTGACCAGTTCTTCGCCCCGGGACCAGATCCACAGCTTTCCGTCACGCTTGACCACCTGCGCGCGTATGCCATCCCACTTCCATTCCACCTGCCAGTGGCTGGCCGGCCCGAGCAGTGCGTCGAAGGTTTCCACCGGTTGCGCCAACGCGTGGGCGAGGAAGAACGGGTAGGGCTGGCCGCCGCGCTGGGCGTGTTCGTCGCTGGATTCGGGGGCGATCAGTTTCAGATAACTGGCGGCGTTCGGCCGGTTGGACAAATCGGTGTAACCCACCAGCCGTTGCGCCACGCGTTTGCTGTCGAGCCCAGCCATCGAAGCCAGGGCGCGGGTCACCAGCAGTTTGGAAACACCGACCCGGAAGCTGCCGGTGATCAGTTTGATGCACAGCATCAGGCTCGGCCGATCCAGTTGCGCCCACAGCGCGGGCAACTGGTGAGCGAGGTATTCAGGGGTTTCACCGCGCAGGGGCAGCAGTTTGTCTTCGATCCATTCGGCGAGCCCGGCCTCGGAGGTGTGCGGGTGTTCCGGCAGCACCAGCGAAATGGTTTCCGCCAGATCGCCGACCGCCTGATAGCTCTCCTCGAACAGCCACGGGGCCAGCCCGGACACCTCGACCGCCAGATCCCGCAGGATCCGCACCGGCACCAGTTGCCGAGGTCGCCCGCCGGACAAGAAATACACCGCCCACGCTGCATCCTGCGGTTGCGCCTGGGCGAAGTAGGTTTGCATGGCCGCCAGTTTGGCGTTGCTGGAGGTGGTGGCGTCGAGTTCGGCGTACAACCCGGCGAAGTCTTTCATGGTTGCACCTCGGCAACGGCGGGCGTGGCGGTGGAAAGCTCTTCTTCGTCGTCACCGTATTCGGTGTTGAAACCTTGTGCGTCCAGCCCTTTTTCGCGCAGATGGCGTACCAGCACGCCAATCGAGCCGTGGGTGACCATCACCCGTTCGGCGCCGGTCTGTTCGATGGCCCACAACAGGCCGGGCCAGTCGGCGTGATCCGAAAGCACAAAACCGCGATCGACCCCGCGCCGCCGACGGGTGCCGCGCAGGCGCATCCAGCCGCTGGCGAAGCTGTCGCTGTAATCGCCGAACCGGCGCATCCAGCTGCTGCCACCGGCCGACGGCGGGGCGATGACCAGCGCCTGACGCATCATCGGGTCATTCTTCTTCACATCGCCGGCGTAGATGGTTGGCGGCAGATAGACGCCGGCCTCGCGGTACACGCGATTCAGCGGCTCCACCGCGCCGTGGCTGAGGATCGGCCCGAGGGTTTCGTCGATGCCGTGCAGAATCCGCTGGGCCTTGCCGAACGAATAGCAGAACAGCACGCTGGCCTTGCCGGCCTCGATGTTGGCCTGCCACCACTGATTGATCTCGGCGAACACCTGCGCCTGCGGCTGCCAGCGGTAGATCGGCAGGCCGAAGGTCGATTCGGTGATGAAGGTGTGGCATCGCACCGGTTCGAACGGCGCGCAGGTGCCATCGGGTTCGATCTTGTAGTCGCCGGACGCGACCCAGACTTCGCCGCCGTATTCCAGTCGCACCTGAGCCGAGCCGAGCACATGACCGGCGGGATGAAAACTCAGGGTGACGCCGTGGTGGGTCAGGCGCTGGCCGTAGTCGAGGGTTTGCAGGTTGATGTCCTGGCCCAGGCGCGCGCGCAGAATCCCTTCGCCGGCGCTGGCAGCCAGGTAATGCTGGTTGCCGCCACGGGCATGATCGCCATGGGCATGGGTGATCACCGAGCGCTCGACGGGCCGCCACGGGTCAATGTAGAAATCCCCGGCAGGGCAGTAGAGGCCTTCGGGGCGGGCGATAACAAGGTCCATGGCGTTACCGGAATGGAGGGACTTGTTAGCTATGAGGTTTGCGCGAAGTCAGAAGTTCTATTGATTTTCTGAACTGTCGCACGATCGTTCCCACGCTCTGCGTGGGAATACAGCCTGTGACGCTCCGCGTCACTGGACGCGGAGCGTCCCTTGAGGCATTCCCACGCAGAGCGTGGGAACGATCAACTGTGGAGGGATTACTTGCCGGGGGTAAGCGTCAACCGCGTCTTGCCATACACCCGGTCAAAGTTCTGCGGCTGCATCGGCAAGCCGATGTACTGCCCCTTGAGCCACGGGTCGATGCCATTCAGGTAGTTCGGGCTCACCGGATTCCCGGATTGCCCCGTACCGTTCTGCCCCATCAGCGGCTCGTTCTGACCGAAGTCGACGATGAAACGCATCGACGGTGCACGCATGGTGTTGAAATCCTGGCCCCAGGCAAACGCTGCGGTGTTCAGGGTGGTGTGGTCGCCGCCGGCCGCAATTGGCCCGCGAACGGTCTGGCCGCTGGCATTCTTCCACTCGTAACGATGCAGTTTGCCCCACTGCCAGGTCCGGCGGTCACCGCCCAACTGACTGTCGCCGGCGCTGATCGCTGCCGCCAGACTACGGGCGAGGATCGCCGGTTTGTCTTCTTTTTGCGGGGTACGGGCGTCGTCCCAGAACGGACTGTCTTCGCGGCCCAGCAAGTGATCGGCCTGGGCGGCGTAGGACAGGTCGCCGTTGGCGATAAACGCTTTCCACGCCGGGCTGCCTTGCGGGCCGAGTTCGTCGAGGAAGATCTGCTTCATGCTTTCCTGCAGGAACAGCTCGTAGATCGCCGCATCGGCGGAAGTCGGGCTGAGCTTGCCGTCGAAGGCCATCAAGCGGGTATAAGCCTCGCGGGCCTTGCTGCGCTCGGCTTCCGGCAGTGCATCGATCGCCTGTTTCAGCGGCTGCGCCATGCCCGGTGCTTCGAACATTTTCTTCAGTTTGGCGGCGAAGGTGGTGGTCTGGTCGTACTGCATGGCGATCACGCTGCGACCGTCGTGTTTACCGCTGCCGGCCAGTTCCGCCAGGCGCTCGCCACGCTCCGGCGCCGCCCAGGAATTGGACAGTTGCATGCCGTAGCCGTGAGGAATGACCCGCTGGTTGGCGGTGCCGAGCCAGCCCTGGCTCGGGTCCTGATCGTAGGGGTGCAGCATCGGGTCGGCGTAACCGTCCCAGTCGTAACGACCTTCCCAGCCCGGCGACGGCAGCAGGCCTTCACCTTCACGACGGTTCGGGAAGCGCCCGGTGACTTGCCAGCCAATGTTGCTGGCATCGGCGAACACCAGATTCAGCGCGATGGCGCGGATTTCCCGGCTGGCGTCCGAGGCGCGTTCAACGTTCTGCGCGCGGCTCAGATCGAAAAACGCATCGAGGGATTTGTCGTCGGTGAAGCTCGGCGTCTGCAAGGCCAGGCCAAAACCTGCGCCCTGAGCGGCAGCCTGGGTGCTGTTGAGCAGCGCGCCATGGCGGGTTTCGTACACCGCTTCGCGAATCGGCCGCTGGCCTTTGACGAAGTAGGTTTCGTTGCGCACGGCGACCGGTTGCCATTTGCCGTTGACCTCGTAGGACAACGTGCTGCCCTGACGACGGATTTTTTCCAGGAACAGGTCCTGGTTATCGCCGAGCACGCTGGTCAGGCTCCACGCCACTTTGCCGTTGAAACCGCCGAGCACCATCGGCAGACCGGCCACGGTCACGCCGGCGGCCTGGTATTTCGGTGCGCGGATCTGCACGAAACTCCACAGCGACGGCGCGGCCAGCGGGCCATGGCTGTCGCTGGCCAGCAGGCTCTTGCCGCTGCGGCTGCGTTGCGGGGCGATGGCCCAGTTGTTCGACGACTGAGTGCCCAGCAGGTTGATGGCGGCCAGTTTTTCGCTGGCGTTGCTCAGTTCCGTCAGCCCCGGAATCTGCCCGTTGAGCTTGATGCCTTGCAGCTTGTCGGCTTCGGCCAGCGGCAGGTTTTCGTCGGGAGCGGACGGGGTCAGCCACGCCAGTTTGTCGTTGGTCACGGTCTGCGCCAGCACCAGAGAAGCGATTTCCTCCGGCAGGTTGGCCGACTGGCTGAAGTTCAGCAGGCAGAAGATCAGCGCCGAATCTTCCGGTTTCCAGTATTCAGGCTTGTAGCCGCTGGAAGCCAGATCCCCCGGCAGTTTGTCGGCGTAGCGGAACAGGTAGGCGTTGACGCCCCGGGCATAGACCTCGAAGAAGCGTTTGAGCCGTGGCGACGAAGCCTTGTACAGCTCGCCGGCGCTTTTCTTCAGGTTGACGGCGCGCATGTAGCGGTCGGCGTCGAGCATCGACGAACCGGACATTTCCGCCAGACGGCCCTGGGCCAGCAGGCGCAGGGTGACCATCTGATTGATCCGGTCGCTGGCGTGCACATAACCGAGGGCGAATAACGCGTCGTGGAAGCTGTTGCTTTCGATCAGCGGCATGCCCATGGCATTGCGGCGTACCGAAACGTTCTGCGCCAGGCCCTTGAGCGGCTGCACACCGGAGGTCGGCGGGAGGGTGTCCTGGGCGTTCCAGGTCTGACAACCGGTCAGGCTCAGAACACCGGCCACTGCTGCGGCAACGCCGAACCGGGGAAGAAAATGTGAAAGGGCTGGCGAGGCCATGGCAAAGCTCCTGCGGGGGTGTAGAGGCTGGGGGCGCAATAAAGCCGCTACGTTAGTGAGCAGGAGGGGGCCGCGCAAGCGGGGCGAGCGGTTATTTCTTCCCGTTGATCGTTCCCGCGCACGGGAACGATCAGGCCGGGTGACTCAAGCCTTCGGCGGATTGATCTTCTGCACCAGCGCGTAGGCCTTCACGGTCGCCGGGCGATCCTTGATGTGGTTGAACCAGCGTTGCACGTTCGGGAAGTCTTCCAGGTTCTGGCTCTGCCACTTGTGCGAGACGATCCACGGGTAGATCGCCATGTCGGCGATGCTGTATTCGGCGCCGGCGACGAACTTATTGTTGGCCAATTGCTTGTCCAGCACCCCGTACAGGCGCGCGGTTTCATCGATGTAGCGCTTGATCGCGTAGGGGATTTTTTCCGGGGCGAACTGGCTGAAATGATGGTTCTGCCCGGCCATCGGCCCCAGCCCGCCCATTTGCCAGAACAGCCATTGCAGCGCCACCTGGCGGCCACGCAGATCCTTGGGCAGGAACTTGCCGGTCTTTTCCGCGAGATAAAGCAGGATTGCTCCGGACTCGAACAACGACAACGGTTCGCCGCCATCGGCCGGCTCATGGTCGACGATCGCCGGGATGCGGTTGTTCGGGGCGATTTTCAGAAAGTGCGGCTGGAACTGCTCGCCCTGGCTGATGTTGATCGGGTGCACGTCGTAGCGCAGGCCCGCTTCTTCGAGGAACAGGGAAATCTTGTGGCCGTTGGGCGTGGTCCAGTAATACAGGTCGATCATGGAAAGCTCCAAATCAGGAAAATGGCTTACGTGCGGACAGCAAACGCCGGCTTCAGGTTGTCCTGTGTGCGTTCGATAGCTTGCTTAGTGACAGGAGGTGATGCTCAAGTACGGGAAATTCAATGACCCCGCATGAGAAAAATCGCCATGGAGCTCAAGGCCAGCGCTGCACTGATCATCATCGACCAGCAAAAAGGCATTCTGGAACCGCGTCTGGGGCGGCGGAATAATCCTTCGGCCGAGGAGCGGATTCTTGATTTGCTGGGCCTCTGGCGACGCAGCGGTCGGCCGGTGATCCATGTGCAGCACCTGTCGCGTTCGCCGGATTCGGTGTTCTGGCCCGAGCAGTCTGGCGTGGATTTTCAAGAAAGGTTTTTACCGCAGGAAGTCGAGTGGCTGATCCAGAAACAGGTACCGGATGCGTTTTGTGCGACAGGCCTTGAGGCGAAGTTGCGTGAGGCGGGGATCGGGCAATTGGTCATCGTCGGCGTGGCGACGAACAACTCTGTGGAGTCCACGGCGCGCACGGCAGGCAATCTGGGGTTTGACGTGTGGGTGGCGGAGGATGCGTGCTTTACCTTCGACAAGGCCGACTATTTCGGCACGTTGCGTTCGGCGCAAGAGGTGCATGCGATGTCGCTGGGGAACTTGCACGGGGAGTATGCGACGGTGGTCGGCACCGAGCACATTCTGGCGGCAGGCTGAAAAGCTTCCAGTGAATGGGCAGGCCCCTTCGCGAGCAAGCCCGCTCCCACATTTGCCTGCATTCCGTCAGAAGGAATACGGTCGAATGTGGGAGCGGGCTTGCTCGCGAAGGCGGTATCTCAGGCGAAGAAGATAATTGCCTGAAACATCAAGCGCCGTGGCACTTCTTGAATTTCTTGCCGTTGCCGCATGGGCAAGGGTCGTTGCGGCCAACGTCTTTCAGGGCGTTGCGCACCGGTTCCTGGTGGGCGTGGCCGCAGTTCGGGCCGTGGACATGGCCATGGTCGTGATCATGGTGGTGATGGTCATGATCGTGGTTGCAGTCCGGGCCATGGACATGAGGTTGCTGGGTCATCGGGGTCACTCCGTAATCAGATCGGCGGGGATTATCACGCCATTGCGCGCCAGGTGCACGTAGTGAGCGATGAATAAACCGGTTTCCATCTCGCCCTCCAGTCGGTAGGGAATCTGCTGGTGCGGGTTTTTCAGCATTTTCACCACCTCTTTCACCTTCGGCCACAGGTTGGTACGGATCGGCACGTTGTAAAACGCACTGCTTTTGGGGTTCACCGTGATCCAGTGTTCGTGCTCGCCTTCGGCCAGCAACATGTCGGCCAGGTGTATGCGGTATTCCAGGCCGCGCACCGTCAGATCGCTGTCGTTGGGGTTGTCGATGCGAAAGTGCAGGATGAATTTCTGTTCCAGCAACTTGGCGCGCACCACTTCGACTTTCACCAGGTGAACGGCGGGGTCGCGGGCGTCGTCGGTAAACCATGACGCGCAGCCGCCGAGCCCCAGAAACACGAGCAGCGAGAAGACCTGGAATGTGCGCCAATGACCGAGCATGGTTTAACTCCCTTTGCTGCCCAGTCTAGCTTCAGCTGCCGAAATACCCCGCACAGCATTTCTTGAACTTCTGGCCGCTGGCGCACGGGCAGGCGTCGTTGCGGCCCAGCTTCAGTTGCACGGTCGGGTCGATGAAGTACCAGCGCCCGGTGTTCTGCACGAACGAGGAGCGCTCGCGGTGGCTGTGCTCGCCCTGACCGTCATGCCAGCGCGCAGTGAACGTGACGAATGCGTGTTCCGGCTGGCCGCCGAGCACTTCCGAACTTTCCACGTCCAGGCCGAGCCAGGTGCTCTGGGCGCTCCAGTCGCTGATCGACTGGCGATCCAGCCCCGCTTGCTGGGCGGGCAGGGTCGTGGCCACCAGATAATCGATCAGACCCAGCACATAGGCGCTGTAGCGCGAGCGCATCAGGGCTTCGGCGCACGGGGCCGGGTGGCCAGCGTGATAGTGACCGCAGCAGGCATCCAGCAGGTTGCCGCTGCCGCAAGGGCAAATGGCTGTACTCATTGCATTACCACCAGTATTTCCCGAAGTTTTCCGGATTGGCCCAGAATCGCGAGTTGAGCCAGTCGGGGACTTGTTTGTAGTCAAGCAGATCGTAGGTGAACAGGGTCAGCACCTGTTCATCCCGGGCGAAGCGTTCGCTGGCCTGCAGGGCCAGGGAATAAAAATCGGTTTCCTGCCAGCCGCTGGCCGGCAGATCCGCCAGCACGGCGATGCGGCTGGCGTTGAGGTTGCGGATCCCGCCCAACAGATTCAGGCCGTCGCGCTTGGGCAAATGTTCCAGGCAATCGACCACCAGCGCCAAGTCGAAACGGCGGGCCGCCAGTT